>NZ_JACZHU010000085.1:0-4140 GCF_020278605.1 Wolbachia endosymbiont of Mansonella perstans
TTCTATCTTGATGTTTAATATGGTAGATCCTAGTATCAAGTACTGGAATGACACCACTTTTGCTTCAATATTCACCATGCTTCTGATAGATATAACACTATAACTCGCACTTTTAAACCTGCTAAAGGTAGAGATAAAACTCTACAGACTGCTTTCAAGCAATCGCTGATTGTCTTGTTGATCAACTTTAACATTGCTAAGTGCAGTATTTGCTTTGTACAAATAGTAGCACCCTAATGCAAGAAAAACCGACGCAGCTACAGCAAGTGTAGTACATATTACTAAATAAGGTGTTGCTAAACTTGCACCAACAGCAGACACCCCAGATAATATGAAAGAAGCATAGGCATAATTTACCTTACCTTTTACTCCTTGAACATTTACCACTAGAGGTTTTCTGTCTTGACTATCCTTCAGCTCTTTATTTCTGCTCTGAAGCTGCTTCTGTAGATCTTTGATTTGACTTTCATTTGCACTTTTAAGTGCTTCTAACTCCTGAGCTTTACTCTCTAATTCTTTATTTTTGTTCTCAAATTCCTGCAGTTTTATCTTTAGGTTGTTGTTTTCATCTTCAAGTGCTTTCAGCTGTTGAGTTTTATTTTTCAGTTCTTCATCTTTACTTTTAAGTTTTGCTTGCAGACCTTTGATTTGACTTTCTAGCTCGCTTTTGCTCTGAAGCTGCTTCTGTAGATCTTTGATTTGACTTTCATTTGCACTTTTAAGTGCTTCTAGCTCCTGAGCTTTACTCTCTGATTCTTTATTTTTGTTCTCAAGTTTCTTATCTTTTTTATTCAAGCTTTGCTTAGCACTATTTAGATCCTTATCTAGTTGATTCTTTTCTTCAGTAGGTTTAGTTGCTTGATTATTTGACTCTTTGATTCGATCTTTTAGCTCATTTTTGTCTTGAAGTTGTTCCTCTTGTAAGTTCTCGATGTACTGTTCATTTCTACTTACGTGCATTTTATCCTCCCTAGAACTACGGCTTATAGGATTTTCCATTAAATCCCACACTCTACTTAAGATATCACTTTTTTCTCCTTCTGCAAGAATATTTTTTACTGTCTGTTGACTAGCGCCAAAACTCGCAGATTGGTTTTTGCTATAACGTAAAGCTGGATTTAATCTAGCAATATCTCTAAGTTTTTTAAACTGAACATCTCCTTCTAGAGATGGTTTTGCAATTCCACTACTTCCACCTGCTGGAATTTTGCCTAGGAGAAACTTCAATATGCCGATATATTGTGTAGAAAAAGTCTCCAGATGCTGAACTTTTGTTATGCCCTTTTTATAGCTTAGTCCTGCAACATTTCTGTCATTAGATTCATGTGAACTAGGTGAAGTTGGCTCTCGCTGTGGCAAATTCTGTTGAGAAGACCCCAACCAAACTGGATTTGTTGCTGCATTAGTGGAATCCTGCACGACTTTTCTGAACATATCCATCACAGTCTATAAAGACATTATATATAGTGTATGGTATAGATTACTCTAATACAAGCATAATTTTTCACTGAGACACTCTACACATTTTACAAAGGGAATTTATATCTTCTCTCCTTTCATACCTTAAAAATAAAAATCAACTCTTTGTTATAGTATTCTCTGACTTTAAGTGACCAAAAGCCTACCCTCCCTATTAATAAACATATAGGTATTACTAGCATGGATCTAATCATTACGTCAGTCCCATAAAATGGCTTTCCATCGACAATTTTGCCGTTCCAACAAAAATTCATTGTATTTGCAATAACGACATGAAAAAAATAACCAAAACTCATAACTATGAATTACTTATGGATCCTGCACTTGCTACCGCATCATTTTCCATACAACTTACAACTTTAGCAACCAAAGCAAGTTGGTAAGTGGAAATGAGGCCAATAAAGAATAATACATATGCCAGAGGTGAGTTGATATCGAATGTAAAAAGTAACGAGAACACAATTATCATAGCCATAGCACAAGAAATTATTATCTCATAGTGCTTGGTTGGATTCTTTGCTAATATATAAGGAATAATAGATGTCCAGAGCCAAAGCCTATCAGTATCCACTTTGAGATACTATATGCAACATGTCTATTTATGACATACATCTCATTCAAGAGCGATGCAGACCACGCGTTTGCAAAGCCTTCTAACGGTTCAACCATAAAACTGCCAAACAAACCTATCAATAAAATGTTTTCATTAAATATAACTTTGCCTAAATTTTTGATGTTTAATTTTTCGCCTGAGGTACCAACTTTAGTATAGATATAAAGGTAGTTAAAGCAAGCAATAATCCAAATGTTATACATGCATTCAGTGCATAATCTCATCCGAATTTATCAAATAAGATATGTGGTGGTTTAGCGGCAAATATACCACCTAAAATGCCAATAATAACCGATATGCTGAACATAATGGCAAATTTTTTCTACGACAATAGATGCTTATTATTTTAAAGAGTCCGAGTGCTGAAGCAGAAGATCCAGTACCAGTAATTACTCTCCCAACAATAGAATAACTCTAATTGTTAGAACTGACTAAAGGCAAAGCATCCAAAGATGTCAGCATAATGCAAGCAAGTATGATAATTTTGGAACCAGATCTATCCAGAAGAATACCCACAGGAATATGCGCTAACACATAGCCTACATAGTATAGTCCACAAAATTGTCCTATTTTCTGTTGTTCCTATGTTAAACTTTACCATCAATTCAGGAGCTACAACATTTAGAATTACACACAATATGTATTGATATGCATAAAACAGGGATACTAGCAACCATATTAAGAAATTTCTCTGCAGCACTGTCTTACTTTAAACTTGGAATGTAGGTGTTTTAGTTATGAAGAGCAAGTTTTATAGTAAGAAACTGCAAAAAAATTGTGTAATCTAATCACTACTCTTTGCTTTTTTTTATGAGTCTCATACTAAACAACACGATCATATATTAATCTATTTAATAAACATCATGGTAAACAAAAATAACAATTTTAAGTATAAAAATCTTTATATTCTAGGTGACAGTTTATCTGATAATGGTGCACTTTGTGGAATTTTAGAGACATTCTCCTTTGCAAAAAACGTGAAATTTGATGAGCCTTTTTATCAAGGAAGGTCTTTTAGCAATGGCCCTGTTGCTGTTGAATACGTAGTAAAACACTTAGATTTAGAAGAGTTTAAACCTGGATGGAGTTGCTCATTTCTTGGTAAATGTCACGAACAACAAGGCCAAAACTATGCAGTTTCATATGCAGCAGCATCTGAAATTTCTGATCCCATTTATTCCTATTTCTTCAACAAATTTCGTTTAGCTAACCAACTAGATGCGGTAATTAAGCATCATCCAGACATAGGTGAAGAAGATTTATTTTTCATCATGATTGGCGGAAATAACATCATGGTTGTTACCGCTTATTACGATACTAAAGGAGAAGAAGTAATAGAACAAGCAGTTAGTGAAATATATAATGTATTTAAGGTTCTAAACGAGTATGCTATCAAGCACGTAGTTGTTGCAAATGCGCTAGACATTGGCTTAATACCAGCTTTCAGTAGAAATAAAGAAGCAAAGGAACTAGCTACAAAACTCACAGAGAGCTTCAATGTAAAATTAGCCAATGGCTTGGATAATATGAGGAAAAGTATAGGTCTTGAAATAAAAACATTCAACCTTAATTCTAAAACGAAAAACATGCTCGATAAATACAAGAGCGAAGGTTTAAATTATCAAGATGCATGTATATCGGATGTTGCAGACCAACTTGGGGACTTAAGGAAAATATAAAAATACTATCAAAACTGGTATTCAAAGGAAAACTTGACGCTCACTATAATCCTGGATGTGGCAAAGAAACGCTAGAGAGTCATTTCTTTTTTGATTATTTCCACTCAACTGCAGAACCTCACTATGAAATTGGTAATGAAGTATACGAGTTAATTAAAAATGATGAATGTGAGTCAACTAACGCTGAACAATAAGAAAATATGCTTTTATAATTAGGACCTTATACTAAGTCTCACTTATTATACCAAATCTCAGTGGTAAGTTGAAAAGTTTCCTTGCGATTAGAGATTTAGCAAATTTATTATGTATCTTGTTTAATTTCCCGATAACGAAAGTTGGCATAATCTTTATATTTAAGAAATTTACCAA
>NZ_JACZHU010000086.1:0-4135 GCF_020278605.1 Wolbachia endosymbiont of Mansonella perstans
GTCCTATTGTCCCCACATTCATATGCGGCTTGCCAAATGCTTCTACTACTTGTGTTGTAGCTTCTACTGCTGTTGTCATAATTGTTACCCTTAATTATACCTTAACTCATCAACCACATACTGTGGCACTTGTTCATAACAAGAAAAATGCATGCTATATTGAGCCCTTCCTTGAGATATAGAACGCAAAACATTTATATAACCAAACATACTTGCAAGAGGAACTAAAGCAAGAATTATAGCACCATTATTATGCGTTTCCATACCTGAAACTTGTCCTCTTCTACTGTTTACATCACCCATGATATCACCCATGTACTCTTCAGGTGTAATAATTTCAACCTTCATTATAGGTTCTAACATCCTTGGACCAGCTTTATTTGCCATTTCCTCAAAAGCACCTTTGGCAGCTAGCTCGAAAGCTAAAGGACTTGAGTCAACTTCATGAAAGGCACCATCAATAAGAGTAGCCTTAAAATCGATAACTGGGAAGCCAGAGATCATTCCTCCCTCTTTTATCAACTCTAAACCATTTTGCACACCAGGAATGTATTCTTTTGGAATTGCACCACCCACGATTTTACTTTCAAATTGAAACCCAGAACCAGGCTCAAGAGGTTCAAATAAGATCTTTACTCTGGCAAATTGACCAGCACCACCTGATTGTTTTTTGTGAGTGTAATCAATTTCAACAGATTTAGTAATAGTTTCACGATATGCAACCTGAGGCGTGCCAATATTAACATCAACGTTAAACTCACGCTTTACTCTATCTGTAATAATTTCAAGATGCAATTCACCCATGCCTTTTAATATAGTCTGACCACTTTCTGTATTTACCAAAAATTTTAAAGAAGGGTCCTCTGCAACTAATCTATTTAAAGCAATACCTAATTTTTCCTGATCTGAAGTAGTCTTAGGCTCCACAGCAATTTCAATAACAGGCTCAGGAAATTCCATACGCTCTAATAATATAGGAAAATCATGCGAACATAAAGTATCACCAGTAATTGTTTTTTTCAATCCAACTAAAGCAACTATATCTCCAACTTTAGCTTCGTTTATATCTTCCCTGTTGTTCGCATGCATAAGCAACATTCTACCAATTCCTTCAGTCTCATTTTTTACTGCATTTAACACAGTAGATTTAGACTTCAACTTACCGGAATAAATACGAATAAACGTTAAGCTACCCACAAATTTATCCGTCATCACTTTAAATGCAAGAGCAACAAATTTTTCTTGCTCTGAAGGTTTAATCGCAATTTTCTTTTCTGAATCCTTAGGATTAGTTCCAACAATTTCATTAACATCAATAGGGGAAGGTAGAAAATCAACTATATCGTCTAAAAGCGGCTGTACTCCTTTATTTTTAAAAGCTGATCCGCATAATACAGGAACAAAAGCTCCTTTAATAGCTCCGCTCCTCACACATTTTTTCAGCAAATCTACTGGCAGGTCATTAGATTCAAAATAAGTGTTCATTGCTTCATCCTCCATCTCAGCAGCGGTATCTAATAAAAGATTTCGATACTTTTGAGCTTTATCAAGCAAATCAGAAGGAATACCTTCATAGAAAAATTTAGCACCTAATGTCTCTTCTTCCCATATAATAGCCTTCATAGAGATAAGATCTACTATGCCCTTAAAATCTTTCTCACTCCCTATCGGTAGCTGAATAACTAGAGGCACTGCTCCAAGCTTACTCTTAATCATATCAACACATCGATAGAAATTGGCTCCTATTCTATCCATTTTGTTGACAAAACAGATACGAGGGACATTATACTTATCAGCTTGACGCCAAACAGTCTCAGATTGAGGTTCAACTCCTGCAACCCCATCAAATATAGCAACTGCGCCATCTAAAACTCGCAAAGATCTTTCAACTTCGACAGTAAAGTCAACGTGTCCGGGAGTATCTATTATATTGATTCTATGATTATTCCAAAAACAAGTTGTTGCAGCAGATGTGATTGTAATACCACGCTCTTTCTCCTGCTCCATCCAATCCATAGAAGCTTCACCATCATGCACTTCACCAATTCTATTTTGTTTACCAGTATAAAATAAAATACGCTCCGTTGTGGTAGTCTTGCCAGCATCTATATGAGCCATTATACCTATATTCCTGTATTTAGATATATTAATTTCCATATTACCATTGATTAGCCAACATCAAAAACGAAGATGAGAAAAGGCCTTATTAGCTTCAACCATTTTATATTTTTCCTCATACATTTTAAATGCACCACCGCGCTTATTATAAGCATCTGTTATTTCAGATTGCAGACAATCAGCAGAAGTTTTACCACTCTTCTTTCTAGCAACAAAAGCAGCTTTAGCAATCCACCTTAATGCTAAAGAAATTGCTCTGTCTTTCCTAACTTCGCAAGGTACTTGATAAGTTGCGCCGCCAATACGACGAGAACGTACTTCTACAGAAGGTGTAACATTTTCTACCGCTGTTTCAAAAATTAATATCCCGCTTTCATTTATTTTCTTTTCAGCTAAAGATAAAGCACCATATACAATTTTTTCTGCAATAGATTTTTTACCACATTTCATAATTACATTAATGAAGCGCATCAACAAAACACTACTGTAACGCGAATCAGGAACTATCTCTCTCTTTCTTGCTCTATTACGACGAGCCATAAATTTTAACCAGACTTCTTTACACCATATTTTGAACGAGCTTTCTTCCGATTTTGTACACCACGCAAATCAAGAGCACCTCTTATTATGTGATAACGCACACCTGGTAAATCTTTAACTCTCCCACCACGTATTAAAACAACGGAGTGCTCTTGTAAATTATGGCCCTCACCAGGTATATAAGCTGTCACTTCACCATATCGACTAATCCTTACTCTGGCTACCTTACGTAATGCTGAGTTAGGTTTCCTAGGAGTTGTAGTATACACCTTAGTGCAGACACCTTTCCTCTGAGGGTTGTTTTTTTCCAAGGCTGGTACCTTTTTCTTACATGATAATTTCAATCTACCCTTGCGTACTAACTGATTTATCGTAGGCATATATTAAAAACCCAAGCTCATAAAATAACTTAAGCCCTAGTTATAAAATAATAAACCTCAATAGTCAATATAAAAATAAACGTTACTATTCTAATAATTTTAGCTCAACCTCTAAGATCGCTGCCCAATAATGGCATTTGCTCGATGGCAGCATGAAAAGGTCTTAGTTTCATAATTTAAGGCACCTCTAATTCTTGAGCTTAGAACTTGCTGTACTGATTTTACTACTATATAATATATAATATTATACGGTCAATACACTCCAAATGAGATGGAAAGATGAAGGCATCGTTATAGCCATTAAAAAGTATGGTGATGAAAACTTAGTTCTTTCTCTATTTACAAAAAATCACGGAAAGTGCAGGGGATTAACCAGGCTAACAAACGATAGTAACTATAAGTTTCAAATAGGTAATCTGTTACATGCAGAATGGAGTGCTAAACTACCTGAAAATCTAGGATTTTTTAAGTGCGAACTGATCGAATCTCCATCCCACCATTTCTTTCAGGACGGATTAAAAAGCGTTACTATTGTTTCTTTTTCTTCTATTTTGGAGAAAGTGCTTCCAGAAAGTGAGCCTTATGCTATACTGTACGATAATTTTCAATACTTCATCGATGTAATCAAGCACAACAATGAGTCCTGGCAAGGCCATTACCTCAACTTAGAGCTTTTGCTTCTTACACAGCTCGGATTTAAGCTAGATTTATCCAAATGCGCTGTGACAGGTGCTCAGGAAGATTTACAATTTATTTCTCCAAAAACTGGCAGAGCAGTGTCAAAACAAGCAGGAGATTGTTATGCAGATAAACTGCTGCCTTTTCCGCAAATACTGCATGAAGTGTATAATAATAACCTACAAAACAGCTACTCATACCGAGAATTTCAATTAGGGCTAAAAGTCACAGGATATTTTTTAAATAAGTGCCTATTTTCGCAGCTAAACATGAGATTTCCAGAGTCAAGAGACCTAATGCTTTCGCTTTAGTAGAGCTCTTGCACAGTAAACTAATTGACAGCTTTCGCTATTACCCTTGTCATAGCACTGAAGCTATTATTTATCTTCAGTCCATACAGGTAAAACAACAAAAAAACT
>NZ_JACZHU010000087.1:0-4080 GCF_020278605.1 Wolbachia endosymbiont of Mansonella perstans
TTTTTATAGTCTTACCAATTTCTGAAAAACATGGAGAAGCGTTGGAAAACAAAAGACAAGAAAACAGAAATAAAATTGTTCTGCTTACTGTACCGTATGTGCTAAGTGGT
The DNA here is from genome assembly GCF_020278605.1 of Wolbachia endosymbiont of Mansonella perstans. Lineage (NCBI taxonomy): Bacteria > Pseudomonadati > Pseudomonadota > Alphaproteobacteria > Rickettsiales > Anaplasmataceae > Wolbachia > Wolbachia endosymbiont of Mansonella perstans. Next base: position 111 of record NZ_JACZHU010000087.1, read on the forward strand.
CTAACTGTGGTTGGGGCATTGGTAAAATTTGGCTTTGCCAATATTCAAAGCTGGAGACAATGGGCTTTCATTGCAGCAGTGGGTTCATCGCTATTGCTGGTGCATGCGTAATATTAAGAAAAATTAGGAAATAATGAATAGATAACGCACGTAATACCATTAAAAGATTCGATGATATAGATATTCCACTCCCATGCAGAAAAGGTAGCGTTGCGTCAGTAATGGAAAATAAATTTGAAAGTAAGGAGAGGAACGATTTTCAATTACAAGCACTTAGGTTGTTTAAAAGGGTTTTAACTGGTTTTAAAAATGATGTTTATAGCATATTAGATAAACACCTAATAGAAGTTAACACATCATTTAAAGAGTGTCTTTTAAATCCTTCAAATGCCAATATTGATAAAGTACTTACCACTATCAGAGATGATATTAAAACTCTACTATATAATTTAGAAGAAAGTGTAACAAAAGATATAAATGAAGTAAAAAACATATCTGGCAAAACAATAACTGACTTTTTTACAGGTATAAGAGGTGAGTTAACCAATAAACTTAATCAGCTGGAACCTGGAATGATAGGGAGATTGTTTTTTACATTTTCAACTCTTGTACATAATCGATCGCCTATTGAGGTTTCCGGTAGTTACTCTGAAAGAGTTAGTGAAGAAGTTTTTTGCAACGCGCAAGACTGGGAAACACAAATTGAAAATTTAAGAGAAAACCTAAAAAAAGAATTAACACAAGAATTGCAAAAGTACTTAGAAGAGCTAAGAAGTAAACGAACCCAATTAACAAATGAACCTAACAGTAGTTCAGAGTCCGATCTTGGTAAACAACAAGATAAAGAGAAAAAAGCACGTGAGAAAAATGAATTGTTAAAATTACAACAAATAACGAGAGAGCTTGAAAAGAAAAATACAAAATTGGAAAAAAAACTCTCTGAACAAGAAGAAACAGATGAACGGCAAGAAAAATTAGCGGCAGCCCAAGTGAATTTTTATACTGCATATTAGAATCCTTTAAGCTGGGAGAAAAAGATAATAAAGAAAAAAAGGTTGAGGCGAAGTTGCAGAATCTTGACAACAAGATAATAATCCACTGGAAAGACGGTTCCCAGACAATTTGCAATATTAAAAAACAGGGTAATCTTCCTAGTACAAACATTGATTTTGTAAACAAAAATATTCAGGCAGCATGGGAAATGGTGCGGGGGTAAGCCACTATAGATCATTCAACAGTGACCTTAAATATCAAAAGTGGTGAGGAAAAATTAAGGCTAGATACCTATATCGCTGAAAAGTGCAATATATCACGCAGCAAAGTCCAGAGATTGATACAAGATGAGCAAGTGAAATTACTCGGCACGCCTATAACTAATAACGATCACTTGGTAAAACTAGGTGAGGAGTATGTGGTACTTCTTACTTCCAATAGCGAATCTACATTAATTAATCCTAATCACGACATAAAACTTGATATTATTTATGAAGATGAGGACATTATGGTTCTCAATAAACAAAGTGGATTAACAGTGCATCCAGGAGCCTGGACAAACAATGATACACTCTTGAACGCAGTTATTGCTCACCTTGGTAAAATTCCATATACCCACGTAAGACCAGGAATTGTTCATAGACTCGATAAAGATACTAGTGGGCTGATGGTAATTGCAAAAAATGAAGAAGCCCATAGTTTTTTGTCTGAATTACTGTCAAATCGCAAGATAAAACGGGAATATTTAGCAGTAGTTTGGGGAATATTACCTTCTAATCAGGGAACGATAAAAACTAATATTGCTCCAAAACGTAGCAATAAAGAAATGATGTGTGTAGCGAAAATCACAGGAAAACTGGCAATTACCCATTATTCGGTGCAGAAAGTTGTAGGACAAGTAAGCTTAGTCAAGTGCGTTTTAGAAACGGGCAGAACACATCAAATTCGAGTACATATGAGTCACATGGGACATTCTATTGTTGGTGACCAAGTCTACGGAAAAAATAGTAGTAAAAGTGCAAAATACGCTAAAAGTTCCGACTTTATCTGTAACTTCAATAGACAAGCATTACATGCCTATAAGCTAGGGTTATATCACCCAAAGAGCAAGAAATATATGGACTTTTGCTCTGATTTACCACAAGACATGAGAACTTTAATTGATGAGTTTGAAGAAATAACAAATTATAGAAACAAAAAAACTACTTGACAACTTTTTCCGTCATCCTCATTATAGTAATGAGGCTATTTGTTTAACTTTCTAATCTTGTACAGTAAAATGATAAGGAGGCTTGTATTTGCTGTACTATTGTTTAATTTTTTGCACTAAGAGAAATAACTAACTACTTCGGGGTTTTATTGTCTTTTTTTTCTGTCTGGCAAATTTCTTAAATATTATAATTTAGGTTAGTTGCGTTTAAAAATAGCTAAATTGCAGCGTTTAAGATATAAAAACGCCAATACTCAAAATAAATAATGACTAGTTTTTTTTGCCTTTTTCTCTACTTAATAAATTCTCAACATTTAGGCTAAAGTTAGTCACAGTTTAAGAGTAGCTAATACCAACCCTTGTAGGTTAAGCTATATTGGAAATTACTGGCAGTGAATCTTATTTGAGTGGTAAGACGTTGCTTCTTGAAGTTGTTTAATTTCAACTTGAGTAAGACCAGTGGGTTCAGCTATCAAGTTGATAGATGCACCAGCTTTAAGTAGGTTTTTGCCACTTCGATTTTTCCTTTCTTAATACCGACTTTAACACCTTCATCAAATTTTTGGTTAAAACAGGATAAATTATCATCTTCACGTTTCTTATCTTGATCATACGTAAAACGCTCTTCTTCACTCCAATTGTATTGGTTCGACTCATCATAAGCCCTGCCGATAATCTTATCACTTCCTACTATTTTTCTCAGATCCTATTCACTAGTTTCACTTGCATATTAAAAAAAATAGCACCATTTTTCAACTACACTTCTAATTGATCCTCTTTTGTTTTTGGGAATTCCGGTAGTTCCATAAAAGCAAAGTTAAAATCCTCTAGATCATGTTCGAAGGTTCTCTTATCGAGAGTAGCGTGATCAGATTTTCACTCTGGTTTATCAGGAAATAGAACAAAATCAGTGATGGCAATAAAGATAACTCCTTTGAGATCTTGATATCGGGCACCTATGTTAGCTTGGCTTGAATAAGCTTTAGCAGCATAGTATTGGGCGTGTTTTTCGAAGCTAGTGGTTCTAGCAACCTGCATCTCGCAAACAAATTGCGCACCTGTAGAATCTCTACGGAGTACATCGACAATACTCTCTTTTTTAGCAGCAATCTCTGGGTCTTGAATAGGACTTGAGAGGTTACATCTTTTACTTCAGCTTTCACCAGTGCAGCCTAAAATATCGTTGAGAAAATGAATTAAAATGTCTTTGTTCTTCTCGGTACCAAAGATACACCTAAAGGCATAGTTATTTTTTTTGGATTAGAAACTTTGACAAAACCATGAGAAATTCACTTAAAAAGTATTAATAATTATACACTATTTTTTGCAGATATTCAATCCTTTTGTGTCTGACTTTTTAAGTCTCGGATGTGTTGATCAAAAAAATGACCTATGCAGACGGCCTTAGAATAGCACTTGATACTTTTTAGACGCCCTTTTATATTCTTTTTATAAAGCGCCTTAAAACCCCGGACCATGAGCTTAGCAGCTGTAATAGATATCAAAGATACCTATTTTTGGTGTGGGAAGCTAATCTCTTAACAAAAGTACGAGCGCGAAAACTCAATTACGGTTATCTACCACCGTGAGAACAGGTTTATTAACCCCCTACATTCTACATTACAAAGATCTTGAAACTCAATATCAACATATTTTAGTGGCAAATTTACGTCAAAGCTATATCCTGTGTTTGGCAACTTTGTTCATTATCCTGGGTTGGCTATCCAAAGCTTGTGATGCTTAGCAATATTGTCGGGTTGTGTAATA
>NZ_JACZHU010000001.1:0-28485 GCF_020278605.1 Wolbachia endosymbiont of Mansonella perstans
AGTTCGCTAAATCTCTAATCGTAGGGAAATTTTTTAATTTCCCATTGGAATTTGGTATTATCACAACACAAAGCGTATACTACTAAACCTCATTGGGAAAAGCTATTCACTCAAACTTAACCAAAATGAGGAATAATAGAACGTAAAAAAATAGAAATTATTGAAAGAATAATGGAAAATTCTCTTAAAATTTTACTTATAGTGTTAATTTTCTCCCATGTATTTGACGCACACGCTGATGGAGCAACAGATGTAATGTGTAGTTCAATACGCTACATTCATGGAATGGGTGTGCCAATGATCACAATGGTGATAATTGGCGTAAACTTGCTTGCAATATTTGGCAGAGTGCCTTGACCTGCACTTTTTTCGCTTGGTGTGTTTATTGCTGTGTTTTTTGGTGGTCCCCAGATTACAAAAGCGATAACAGAAAAAGAGGTTTATTGTCTTAAGAGAGGACAAACATTGGATAGTGGAAAATGTGTTGCTGTTACTGGGCATGGACTTGTGGTTGAACAGTGTGATATATCTCCTGACAAACATAATAAGGAACAATATATTTGTTGTCCTCCTGACTCTACAATCACTAATCAAAGAGGTTACACTAAGGATCTTTCAAGGGTGTGGCAATGTAGTACTTTATATAAAAAAACCTTATTATATTAAAGGTCTACTATGCATTGAATCTAACAGAGTTCCCCACAAAGTATATAATTCACATCCACACCTTTAGTTAAATTCCACTCACGTTTTATTACGTTATACTCCATGCCAGCCATGTTTTGTAGTGTGACATTATTTTCTTTTAGGTGGTTTGCAATTTCTGATGGCTTGAGGAATTTTTTCCAGTTATGCGTGCCTTTCGGCAGCCAGTTTAATATGTACTCTGCACCAATTATTGCAAGACAAAAGGATTTGATAGTTCTATTTATTGTCGATATAAAAATCAGTCCCTCTGGTTTTAGTAGTTCTATCGCTTTTTTCATGAAAAGCTCTAAATTGTCTACATGCTCAACTACTTCCATAAGTAGAATCACATCATATCTTTTGTCATTTTTCAGTTCTTCAATGCTGGTATGCGTATACTCTATATTTAATCCTACTTTTTTCGCGTGTAACTCCGCCACTTTTATGTTTTCTTTGCACACGTCTATTCCTGCAACGCTAATGCCAACCCGAGCCATTGACTCTGACAAAATGCCTCCACCACAACCAACATCAAGCAATGATAATTCCTTTAAATCGCATTTTTTTAACTCTTTTATTTTCTCAATAATGTATGATACTCTCACAGGATTCATCATGTGTAATGGCTTGAATTTGCCATCTTCATCCCACCACTCTCCTGCCATTTTAGCGAATTTTGGTACTTCATCTTCGTTATAAGTTTGTGTTTTCTTTTATTTACTAGAAGAAGTTATATTGCTGAGTTTATCAAGGCGTTTTTTATGTCTACTTTCTTTTGAAAACTCTGTCTCGAGGAATTGCTTGACTATGTCTTTCGCTAATCCACTTGCAGTAAACCCCGCACCAAGACACAGTACATTTGCATTGCCATGCTCGCGAGCCAATTTCGCAATCTCAACACTATTACATAAAGCAGCGTAGATTCCTTCAAAACGATTCGCTAAGGTACTCATACCGAGTCCTGTACCGCAAATTAATATCCCATAACTTGCTTTTTTGTTCGTTATATCTTCTACAACTTTGACAGCATAGTCTGGATAATCTACACTCTTTTGCTTAGCAGTGCAGCCACAATCTATCACTGCATAACCCAAGGTTTCCAGGTAAAGCTTTATCTCTGATTTTAATTGATAACCGGCGTGGTCCGAGGCAATTGATACTACATCTAACATATAAAAACTATGACTTAAAGGTATCTAACATGGGTAATTTATTTTGAGTTTTTTGTCAAGCCATTTAGTGCTCCTGATCTTTGGAGCTTGAAATAAATTTCGGGTCAGGACAGCATAAATTCTGTATAATTTTATCCTGCAACTCATTCGACAAGTAAGATGAATTATATAGATATTGTAAAATCAAGACTGTTACTATCTGACATAGTAGGTAAGAAAGTCAGGCTGATAAAAAGCGGAGATAATTTCGTGGGACTTTGCCCATTTCATAATGAAAAAACATCGTCTTTTTTTGTGAATAACACTAGGGGATCATATCACTGTTTTGGCTGCTTAGCCCATGGCGATGTATTTGAGTTTATTTCACAAACTGAGGGCTTAAGCTTTAAAGAAGCGTTGGAAAGGCTAGCATCAGTTGCAGGTGTTGAGTTACCTAAAAACTTCAATATTACCAAAGAAAGTGACAAATTGTTTTCAACGCTGAATTTAGCTGCAAACTGGTTTGTACAAAAAAAACAAGGTGTTATAGACTATTTAAAGCAACGCAAGATTTCACCCGAAATCATAGATAAATTTAAGATAGGTTATGCGCCAAGCTCTGGCTTGAAGGAATATTTAAACTCCTCAGATGTTGAAGATAAAATTTTGACCGATGTCGGATTAATAAATAAGAATTCTTGCGATTATTTCTATGATCGGCTGATATTTCCTATACACAACATCGCAGGCAAAGTTATTGGTTTTGGTGGACGTGCACTGAGTTTTGAGCAACAGCCGAAATATTTAAACAGCCCAGGGAGTCAGCTCTTCAAAAAAAGGGAGAATTTATACGGGCTAAACCTTGCCTTAAACGAAATACGCAAAAAACAACACATATTTGTTGTTGAAGGGTATATGGATGTAATAGCACTACATCAAGCAGGAATTAGCAATACAGTTGCCCCGCTTGGCACTTCAATTTCTGCAGAGCAGATAAAAAATCTATGGAGATTTGCTAAAGAAATCTCCATCTGTATGGATGGCGATAGTGCTGGACGTCGTGCCGCTACCCGGATTGCGGAATTTGCCCTGTCAATATTGGAGCCTGGGTACACATTAAAGTTTGTGACTTTGCCGAGCGATAAAGACCCATACGATATATGCAATGAGCTAGAATATAAGAAGGAAGACGTACTTTCTGCGCTTAACCGCTCAACAGAACTGCACTCTGAATATTTATGGCATCACATAGTCAATAGTGACCTACAGAGCTACGAAAACCTTGCTCCAGAAAAATATTCAGTTCTTGAGCACAAATTCATGGAATATGTCAATGCTATTGGTAACAGCAGTATTAGAAGGTATTATAAAGATTATTTTTACAATAAGGCCAGTGAACTAAGAAGAAGCTTCAAAAAGCAGATTTTTGGCAGTAAAATTAGAGTAGTGAAAGGTGAATATCTGCGCAGCAAATCTCCAGAGCTAATTGAAGCAGAGCAAAATCAAGCCATAATTCTACGTATAGTAGTAGAATTTCCCGAGATCTTACACCATCCTATATTTTTTGAGCAGTTTTCTCATTTTGAGTTTATCAATGCCAAGATGAAAAAATTACAGCATCACATAACTGGTGTGGCGAATAATGGCAGCGAACTTAATAAAGAGGCTTTATTACGAGAATTTGAGCAGTCCAATAATATTGAAACCGTAAGGTTTATATTTGAAAAGACTAGCGTATTAAATAGCCAATTAAACGAGAGAGAATCAGCAGAAATTGCATGGAATAACATAGTGTTACGGAAAGAACTAAACGTGTTACAAGAAGAAAAAATCAAAGCAAGGTTAGGTGGTGATTTTGGCCTAGAGGAAAGATTAATAGAACAAATAAAACAAATAGAGGATAGTATACAGGAAATGCAAATGAAGTTTATCAAAAATAGATAGATTAAATGCAGAATTTACTTGAAAAATTCTTTCAACTCCCTTTATAATAGCAAGGATGTTTCTGATTGAAAACTTGTTTTTAATCTCTAGGCTCAATGACAAAATCCAGTAAAAAACTCAGGGTATTTTTCGGTGGATTGTATCAAATTATAGTGGCTACATGTCCTTTTTACTTTTTCTACATTCGGCCAAATCGCGCTTAAACTAAGCGTCAGCAAATTATTATAACACCAATTTGAAGTATTATAGAGTCAAAACTTGCCATTCAGGGTTTCTTTTGCCTTTTTTTCTTATTTGGTAAGTTTCTTAAATATCTACTACTAAAGTAGTATCAAGAATCCCAGTGTTAGCTACTTGGATGACAAGGAAGGCATTGAATGACACCTATAGACCTGTCATTCCAGTGCGTGGAGCTGGAACCTGGAATTTTATCAAGTAGGTGAGCATAAAAACTATGTTAAAATGCACCATTTTTATGGAGAACTGGATCCCAGTGTCGGAGCACTGGAATGATATCATGTGGGGATAACATCATTAGGCTACTTTCATGACTTTAGCACTACAATACACTGGCTCAACAATTCCAAAAAAGTCCATCAAGGTGAAAAAATGTTTCCCTGGGCACGGGGTGCAAGACCGTTTCTTATTTTCCCAATTTGTGTGATATGTGGGCTGACTGCCAGTTATGGCAGTCAGGGCTTGAACTGAGGGAAAAATTTCGCAACTTAATATTTCTTACGTTTTGTCTTATCTATTGCAAAAGGCAGGTTTAAAAAGCGATCAGTCTGATACAAGCGACGTTAGCGGAATTCTAAGCTAAAATTTGCTTAAAATGGTAGGGGAGTTACAACTGAAACACCAGTTGATGAAATTGTTTCAATCACAGCTCAAAGCCAATACAACTTGTGGGTGCAAGTCAGTTGGAGATTTGAACAATAAGGTCGACGTTGTTTATTTTAACCGCAATTTTGGTTATCTAATTGATACGAAGTATGCCGAGCTGCCAAAGCAGGACAATGCTGCAACGGTTGAAATACCGCTAATCATGAAGGAAGGGGAGACGCAAAATATAGCTGAAGTTTTACTTTATTCTTCGTGACAAGAGAGAAATATATACAATTTTAAGCTGCCGATAAAATATGCATGGCTTGTGCTAGGTAATGTTATAGAATTTCAGACGGTAAGAAAAGACACACGGTAAGAATTGTAAAGATGAAATGTTAGAAGCATGGCCATTCAAATGATTGGTGTTGGTTTATGACCACTCTATATACGAACTCTCTTTTCTTTCAACGAGGTCGCCTATGCTAAAAGAATACCCTCCTTTTTGCATAAGCAAGATTATCATAAAAATGATTAATTTACCGTATATTAAAGGTAGTATTGTAAGCCTTACTTTATCTGGTAAGGAAGGGAATTAGAAAGGTTACAATCCTGTCGCAAGCATAAATGAGCAGTCCACTTACGGGTATGTAATGGAGTCTACAAATGAAGAAATTATAGTAGTGCTGTGTTTTGGTAAGCTGTCATTCATGGCCCAGTTGCGTTAGCACTAGTTGGAAAAAAAGTAATAAAATTCCAGAGTGCTAAGCTTATAGATAAAAGTAAATATAAGCTTAGTGACCTAATAAGAGGGCAAGAAGGCACTAAAGAGTACAAGAACACAGCAGTGAAAAATTTGTTCTGCTTGATGATTCAATAATATTTTTTAAAGTGCAGCAAGAAAGAAAATTTTACCTAAAAGCAGTCACTCATGGTGGTTCGTTGGGTAATGGGAAGCAGGAATATTTGAGCTCTTGAAAGCTACTTAAATTACGCATTCAGGCATTTTATTTGCATTTTATTGAAAATTTGTTGTACTTAGCGCGGTAACATAAAATCAATTAAGACAATGGCTAATCACGCAAAAAAATTATCTAATGAAACACAAATAATACTTAACTTGGGTACTGAGGGTATACGGTGCATCTTTATCAGATGGCAAAAACAGTTCCCTTAATTATTTTAGATGCAATCAAAAATCATAAATTAAAGAAGAGAGGGACATATATTTAATTATAAATAGCCCTAGGTTTGAGAAAAATCAAATAGATGATTTAAAACACGAACTGCAAGGAGTTAAAGGAGTACACGTTGTAGACTTACACCAATATGACTGGAGTGAAATAGATACAGGGTGGAAAATAGATGGTAAAGATATCAGTATTAAGGACTTCTTTAAGCATATGTATAATATGACAGATGAACAAAGAACATACTTTTCCATTGAAATAGATACTTTCAGATAAATTGCTCTTGCCCTTTCAAAGCAGTTCACAAAACATGAAGGAGGAATATATAGACTTTGATTCCTTGAGTGTCGTTGGTGGTCATATAGGAAAGGGTATAACTATTCCTGAAAAAATATTGTTGAGGAGCATTATGCTCAGATCTAAAAAGGAGAACTGTGCACACCTTAGTGTAGCAGATATGGTAGATAGTAACTATGATGAATGTAGAAAATCATTCGGGTTTTGCTTTAACAACGATTGCATTGTGATAGGCAATTCAGATGCAATAGTTGATAATTTTTCTAGGTATAAAGGTAAAATACTAAGTCACAAGGAATTTTTTAGTGAAGTGAAAGCACACTTCAAAAGATGCTTATCAGATGCAATGGACAATTGTAAGCAAGCAATAAATGAGGATTCTAGTTATTATTTTGATGCGGTTCGACACATTTTCAATCTCGAAAGTGAGGGAATACAAAAGCTATATGATATCGAAATTTTTCAACTTGTTGGACAGTCTATAAACGTTCTCAATTTGACTCAAGCAAGCACATTACGTGGAGTTGATACTAGGATTACAAAAGATGATAGGCCAATAAGCACATGCAAATTATTCTTGTTCAGCTGTAATAATGGTAACTATGATCCTATTGAAGTTGTAGGAAGAAATAATTTATCCTGGACTAAAAGGGAGAAGTTATACCGTAAACAAAAGTTAAGCAGCAAACTGGAAAAGGCGAAAGTAGACCAGATGACAGTGGAAAAGCTATTGCTTGCATAACAGTTATTAAAGGACTTTCTATTTCTAATATAGAAAGTTCTTTAAAGCAGATGTCTCTAAACTGTAAGCTAAAAACAAGCAATTTTTCTTTAGGGCAGTCACTTATGGTGATTCGCTGAGTAATACAGAAGCGAAGGTCTTGAATGATTAAAATTCAATAAACTTAATGTTATAATTAGTATACATAACATTAGTGGTAGAGGTATAACATGTCGAAAAAAATAGTTATACGTTGAAAGTTCAAACGGAGAAGTCTGAGTATTCTTATCTTAGAGCTGCAAAAGAAAAAAGTAAGCAAAATTAGCATAACTCTTACAACATAACGTATAATGGCCTTATAGCAGAACCAGAGCTGACTGTTAATGGACAAGAAATAACTAAGAAGTCTATTAAAGGGTTGTATTCGAAATATGAAAATCTAATTCTGCAAGATAAAAATGGAAAAGAGAATTATCGTTTATTTCTTAAAGCAGCTTTTACAAAAATATTTTGGCATGCTGGTGCAAAAATTCCCAAACTCTATTATGGAAGAATTAATAATTTATTATAACAGGTCTGGGTACATGGAATTCTTTTCTTTTCAGTGTCAAGTACTATTAGACATGTGTTTCCTAAAAGTCCAAAATCTCTTCTGCAGAGAAATGATTTATATGAGTTGTGATGATCCTAATTGTCTGAAATTCAATTTTAGTACAAACAAAGGTATATATGAGAGCCAGAAAGGTTTTATATACGATCTACAAAATTCAGTGGAGTTTAAACTGAGATGGGAGGGTGAAAGTGTGACATATGAAGAAGGTAAAGTATCTCTTACCGTTCCTAGAGAACTAAAAAACTACAAAATAGATGGTAAGAATTTATTTGATATTACTATTGAGTATTTTCAAAGAGCTTGTGAAAAATTGGGCTTTAAATTTGAGACAAAAATAGAGCATAGCCTTGGCAAGCTACTAAAGGTGGTAGATGAGTCAGGCATATCTACTGTTAAAGACTTAAACTCTGAAGTGGATAATCCAAGATAAGGTATTGAAACTCGTGTTTTTATAGCCTTACAAAAATCATTTCTACTAAAAACATGTAGTTGGTATCTTCAGCTACATACTCATTTTCCAAGTTAGAAAAAGCCATAAAAAATTTTTTAAAATGTCTCTATATTATATATTCTTATTGATAATAATTCATCTTTTGATTTTACTTATTACCATAAGAAACGCTATTGCCAAATTTTGCAAAATTTATTACCCTATAATTTCAAGTCCTGAGAAATTTGTTGGAATCATACGTATAATGTGTTTATAGTGAAAATCTGGAGAAACAATGGAAGAAAAGTTAATATATTACTTTGGCCAAAGCAAATGTGAAGGCAATGCAGAAATGAAAAATCTGCTGGGAGGAAAGGGAGCAAATTTAGCGGAAATGTGCAACGTTGGTATTTCCGTTCCACCTGGTTTTACAATCTCCACTTCTGTTTGCAAGGACTATCACCAGAGTAATAGATTGCCTGACGATCTGGGTAACGAAATCAAAAAATACCTAGCGATTCTTGAAAATGATATCGGTTGTAAATTCGGGGACTCAGATAACCCTTTACTAGTTTCCATACGCTCTGGTGGCGTCAATTCAATGCCAGGTATGCTTGATACAATCCTAAATGTTGGCTTAAACGATACAACCGTTGTTGGACTTGCAAAAAAAAGTGGAGAACGTTTTGCCTATGATAGCTACTGCCGTTTTATTACGATGTATTCCAACGTTGTGCTACAGCTTGATCATCACCTGTTTCAAAGCGTTATTGATAACGAACAACAAAAAAATGGTGCAAAAAGTTTAGCTGGTCTTGATATTGATGTCTTAAGAAAGATCGTTGACAATTTCAAAAAGATAGTATATGAAAAAACTGCAGAACATTTTCCACAGAATGTTGAAGAACAGTTGCTCAGCTCAGTAAATGCGGTGTTTGCTTCTTGGCAAAACGACAGAGCTGTTTCCTATAGAAAAATAAATAACATTCCTGAAACCCTTGGAACTGCAGTCAATGTACAAGCAATGGTTTTTGGTAATCTGAACAACAATTCTGCAACCGGTGTGATATTTACACGTAATCCTGCAACTGGGGAGAAAAAGTGTTTTGGTGAATTTTTGGTCAATGCTCAAGGCGAGGACGTGGTCTCCGGTATTTACACCCCTATGCCAGTTGACGGGGAGCAAGAAAATACCATGGAGAAATTGATGCCAAGTGTGTACCGAGAATTGTGCGATGTATGTGAAAAGCTTGAAAGGCACTATAAAGATATGCAAGATGTTGAATTTACTGTGCAGAACGGCAAGTTGTGGATTTTGCAAACTAGGTCTGGTAAACGTACAGATGAGGCTACTATGCGCATAATAGTTGATATGGTAAACGAAGGAATGATTACAAAAGAAGAAGGAATATTGAGAATTAATCCAAAAACTTTTGATGGCTTACTGCATCCAGTTCTTGAAGTCAAGGGTGATCAAAAAGTAATAGGAAAGGGGCTGCCGGCTTCTCCAGGTGTGGCTTCAGGATATGTAGTGTTCAGCCCAAATGATGCAGAAAAAGCTGCAGAGCAGGGTAAAAAAGTAATTTTAGTAAGATTAGAGACAAGTCCTGAGGATATTAATGGAATGAATGCTGCAAGTGGTATAATAACGGTGAGAGGAGGAATGACTTCACATGCTGCTGTTGTAACCCGTGGAATGGGTAAGCCGTGCATTTGCAGTGTAAGTGGACTATATATAGATAAAGACGGAAATTTCTTTTCTGTAGGAGATACAAAAGTAAATAAAGGTGAGCCAATTACCATCAATGGTGGAAAGGGTGAGGTGATGCTTGGCATTCTTCCTACAATTTCGCCTGAGTTATCGCAAGAATTCAAAGCGATAATCAACTGGATAGATGAAATTAAAACGATCAAGGTGAGAGCAAATGCTGATACTCCAAAAGATGTAAGAATTGCTAAAGAATTTGGTGCAGAAGGTATAGGCTTATGTCGTACCGAACACATGTTTTTTGCTAGTAACAGAATTGAGTTCATTCAAAAATTGATAATAGCTGACGATAAGATCGAAAGAGCGAGTGCATTGAGCAAATTAGAAGAAATGCAAAAGTCTGATTTCAAAGAGATATTTTCTATTATGGAGAACAAGGAGGTTACCATACGTTTGCTTGATCCACCTCTGCATGAGTTTTTACCTAACAATCAGTTCACCATAGAAAAAATCGCTAAATCGCTGAATAAGCCAGTTGAATTAGTAAAAAATAAAATAGCACAGTTGTCAGAAAAAAATCCAATGCTTGGTCACCGAGGCTGCAGGCTTGCCATTTCTCATCCTGAAATATACAGCATGCAGATTAGGACAATACTTAGCGCCGCAGATGAGCTGAGAAAAGAAAAAAAGGCAGAAATTAGGCCTGAAATTATGATTCCTCTTATTATGGATGAGAAGGAATTTGTACTGATATGTGAGTTAATAAAGAAAGAATCTTCTGTCATCGCTGGAATAACATCAGACAAAGCTTATTCAATCGGAACAATGATAGAACTGCCACGGGCAGCACTGATTGCCGATAAATTAGCAAAACACGCAGAATTTTTTAGTTTTGGCACTAACGATTTAACGCAAACAACCATGGGGCTCTCAAGGGATGATTCAGTTAGTTTTCTCAATTCCTATAAAGAAAACAACATATTCGAAAATGATCCATTTGAAGTGCTGGATACTGAAGGGGTAGGGGAGTTAATCAAGGTAGCCATTGAAAGAGGCAAAAAAACTCGAAAAGAAATAAAACTTGGCATATGTGGAGAGCATGGAGCAGATCCAAAATCTATAGAGTTTCTTATTAAATCAGGGGTTGATTACGTTTCGTGCTCACCCTATAGAGTACCGATTGCGAAATTAGTAGCAGCGCAATTTAGCGTCAAATCTAAATATGTTAAATAAATTAAATTTCAGCGTTACATGCTACTTTCCCTGGTCTCTCAAGTCACAACGTTTGTACGATTTTCTAAATTTACATGTTCAACTTTATTTTCTTCCATCTCTCTATAACTTGGCAATGTAGAATTTTTTACATGTAATCCAATAGCTACTAGAACTAAAGCAGCGACAATACCGTAAACCACTGCACCAGCTATAGATGGAACCATTACAGCAGCAGCAATGAATAACCCTGTAATAACAACTCCAATAATATCGTTCCTTAATGAGGTATAAAAATTCTCCTTGCTTTTTTTATATTAGTTTCCTCTTCATTTGATGGAGAAATTTGAGTATTTATGAAGCTATTAGTTCTCCTATTATCACTTGATTTGTTAGTTGGGTTAGCATTTTCATTTACGTTGGGTGTCTCTGGCGTAATCAAGTTTAAGAGCATCTCAGTGATTTCTTCTTGCCTGTTTTACATGGCCACTTTCTAAGGCCGCTAGCATGGTTTCATTGCTTATGCGACCTAAGAACAGCTTAACTTCCTGGATATTATCTTGAATTATAGCAAGGTACAAAACGTTAAACTTTTCTTCCTCATCAAACTTACCGCTTTCAAAAGTATCTCTACAACATCGGCTTGTTTACTTTTTGCAGTTATATCCAATATAGCCTTGGAAGGCCGACTTTTCAAATAAATTATGTTGTCTAAACCTGCAAACAATTTAGCAATCTTTGGAAATCACTACGGTTACTGGTAGTACTCGCTCCGGAATGGACAGCGCCTGCAAATAAATCAAAAATTTTTGTATTTCTTTCTTTATCTGTGCTTGCTTCTACCTTTTTTTTAACTTTTTGTAAAACTCCTTTACAGTTATATTAGGATTTTTGGGTGCAATTTCCTTTATCTTGTCGTATGACAAAGTAAATTCAATATCCCTGAAGTTATCATAATCTGCCGAGCTAGCTTCCGTTTTATTTCCTGCAATATTAAGTGTCTTTTGCTCCTCTTCCTCGTTTACCTCTGCAGTCATTTGCTCTTGTTGAGGAAGCTTAAAAACCCATTTGTAATGAGAAAACCCTCAACGCGTAAGTTATTATCTTCGGTTGCATATTTTAGAAATAGACTTCCTAATGAACGACCTCCTTCACATTCACCTTGGGGATTAACTTCTTTAAACTTAGCTTTTCTTTATTAATCTCCTCTGCAAATCTTTAAGGCTGGCAACCTTATCATTGTATCTATCACTACTACATGTTAGTTTATTATAACAACTTTCCCGCAATCAGTCAAGATATATTGCAGTTTCAAGTGGCATAATGTATATTGAATGCTTTATCTCCAGCAAATGATAGAAGATTTAGCTTATAAGTTAGTCAAAGTAACCGAAGCTGCAGCTCTTGCTGCACATAAGTTAATAGGCTTTGGTGATGAAAAAAAGGCTGATCAGGTTGCAGTTGATGCGATGCGGACAGTGCTAAACTCCATGGAAATAAATGGCACGATTGTGATCGGCGAGGGGGAGAGGGACGAAGCACCAATGCTATACATCGGAGAAAAAGTTGGCACAGGAAGTGTCCCTGAGATTGATATTGCCGTTGATCCACTTGAGGGCACTACGATTTGCGCTCATTATAAACAAGGAGCAATGTCCGTTCTTGCTGCAACAAAAAGAGGTAATTTTTTGCACGCACCTGACGTTTATATGGAAAAAATAGCAGTAGGAAAAAATCTTCCAGAAGGTGTAGTTTCATTAAAAAATAGTATTGAAAAGAATTTGGATAATTTAGCCAAGGCGAAAGGATGTAAAGTAAGCGATCTGACAGTAACTATACTTAAACGTGAAAGACATGATGAATTAATACAGAAAATCAGGAAGTTAGGCGCAAAAATTAAACTAATAGATGATGGTGATATTGCTGCTGTGGTCTCACTAGTGAATGGCAATCACGATATGTATATTGGAACAGGAGGAGCGCCAGAAGGAGTGCTTGCAGCTGCAGCGCTAAGCTCAATCAGTGGACAGATGGAGGGAAGGTTGATATTTGACACAGATCAGTTAAAAGAAAAAGCAAAAAATTTGCATATCCATGACCTAGAAAAAATCTACACCGTAAAAGATATGACAAGAAGCAAATCAGTGTTCATTGCAACTGGAGTAACAAGTGGAGAACTTGTGGATGGAGTTAAATTTAATCATAACATCTGTTCAACTAATTCTTTAATAATATTGCCTAACAAGCTGATAAAGTTGCAAACAACGCAGAATTTATGCTAATTTTTTTAGTGTTGACACACCTAAATTTTAGCTTTACAGAATACAAGTATTAAGTATACTACTTTTATGTTGGAAATATAAGGGGGGCATAATGTTCAACTCTAAAGAAAACCTGATTTTACAAGGAACTTCTCAGGATAAGCATAAACTTGATGACAATCTTGAGATACAAAACATATTATTGGATTTTGAAAAATTGGATTTTGAGAACAATCCATGTAGTGATGCTTTGAACGTCATAAATTATAATGAAGGTAAAGAGGCGAACCCGTTCGATAAAATAGCAAAATATTATGGAAGAAAGAAGAATGTTTTCCTCTTTATCGATGTGGTATTTCATAAGGAAAAAGAAATAATGGACATAATAAGTAAGAAGTGTAATGCCCAAGTCAGAGAGAAGTTTAGGGAGAGGATGAAGATATATTCTGATAGAATTGGGCAAGGGGTAAATGATGCAAAAGAGTTTTTAAATAGTGATCTGGCAGCTTTCTTTAATGGATATCATGTAGCGTGTCCAGGGCACAACCGCAACATTCATGAGAACCTTAATATTAACATTACTAAACCTGGACAGACTTTAGAAACCAGCAGCTTTTTTAGCAAAAAGATTAAAAGAATTGAAGAAGAAAAAAGCGAAGTAAAAAGAGCAAAAATATATAGTAACGGCAAAAGAGTAGTAACAATTGAGAAAAGTGAGGAGCAACAGAGGAACTACTCCTTTACAAAATTTGCAATATGTGACATTGAAATTAGTTGGAGTGCAAAAGATGAGTTTAAAAAAGATCTCAACTGTACTGTTGTTTTAAGCGTGAATTCTGGCCAGGTTAGTGTTAAAAAGTCAGTTATTGATGGTAAAGATGTTGAACCAAAGGACATTTTAGAACTAGCTAAGCAAAACGGAGTTGCACTTATAGGGGGCAAAACTTTACACGAAGTTTTAGGAGAATGCCTAGTCCAGCAAACACCACGTGAGGAGAAAGAGAATATACAGTCACGTGAGCATATTATTGTCGGTGTACCTAGCTCTGCTATTGATAAGGAAGTAGCTGTAGAAGAAGGAATTTCCTCTCCTCAGCAAGGAGCTGCTGTCAATAACTAGCTAGCTAAGAAGAGGTAGATGGTCTGTTACATATTAAACCTAAAGTGCATTATGTCACCATCTTGCACAGTATAATCTCTGCCTTCAAAGCGAATTTTTCCTGCTTCTTTGCAGGCTGATTCGCTTCCATATTATACATAGTCTGCAAAACTTATAGTTTCTGCTTTTATAAAGCCTTTCTCAAAATCAGTGTGAATCACACCTGCTGCTTTATTAGCTGTTGATCCTATCTTTACTGGCCATGTACGTGCTTCTTTTGGCCCTACAGTAAAGAAAGTTATCATACTCAGCACTTCATACATAATACGCGCTACTCCATCGAGCCCTGACTCTTGCGAGCCAAACTCTGACAAAAAACTCTGTTTTTCTTCTTCGTTTTCAAGACTTGCAATCTCCTGCTTCAAGTTTTGCTGAGATACAATAAAACTTGCTCTTGTTCTCTTCTGCCATCTTTTCTACTTTTTTAGATAATTCATTGCCAGCTGTGATATTTGTATCTTCAACATTACAGACGTACATAACAGGCTTTGTTGTCAGCAATTAAAGCAACTTCATCTCATCTTTATCGATATGCTCCAAGCTTCTTGCAGGTTTATCGAGTTTTAAAGTAGCTAAGACTTCTTGTATTAAATCAAGTTGTTTCTTTAGCTCTTTATCAACTTGCTTTGCTTTCTTTTCCAGCTGAGGTAGCCTTTTTTTCTATGCTATCAATATCAGCTAGGACTAGTTCCATTTCTACTACTTCAGCATCTGATATTGGATCTATCTTATTATGTACGTGGCTAATATCATTATCTGTGAAGCATCTGAGCAAGTGAACGATAACATCAACTTCTCTAATATGACTTAGAAACTTATTACCGAGTCCTTCACCTTTGCTCGCGCCTTTTACCAAGCCTGCAATGCCTACAACCTCTAATTGATTGTAAATTATCTTCTCTGAGCTGGCAATTGCTGCGATTTGTTTTAAGCGTTGATCTCTTATTGGCACTTTGCCAATATTGGCCTCAATTGTACAAAAAGGATAATTTGCAGCTTTGGCTGTACTTGATTGTGTGAGCGCGTTAAATAAAGTTAACTTTCCTATGTTTGGCAGTCCTACTATGCCACAGTTAAAGCTCATATTCACTATATAAATTCTAATTCTTGCATAATTTAAAAATTTTTGCTATACTTAATTATCTACTTATTAACAATTTTGTTAGTATAGTAGTATATAGCTTATATTAGAAGTAGAAACTATAACTACAGCTAAGAAATTGAAACTGCCAGGCAATTTTTACGATGTGAAAGCGCGAAAAGGTTTAGGGGTCCAGAGCATAAGAAATGGCTCTTGCAAGTAGTAAACCTTATCCTGGTAATTTCCATGTAGGACAAGCAATTGATGATGGAAGCCGTTTTTTTGACTCGTTCAGGCAACGTCTAGAACAGCAGCAGGGAATCAAAGTTAATATAAAGCAGTTGCGAAAAGATTGTAAAGAATTTGCACAAAACAATCCGCCAAAGTGGTTTACAGATGCAATTACTCGTAGTAGTGAAACTGTAGATGATTATAAGGTAAACATTATGCATAATGATAGATGGGGTAATTCTGGTATTGAAGGCAGGATACTTTGTGAGAAGTATAATGTAAAATCGTATATTGTTGAGGATCAATCGCATTTTAAGTTTTTGTAACGATAGGTGTCTCAAGGCAGAAGTAAGCTTAGTGTAAAGATTAAGCAAGCAATAATGAATTCTAACTCTAACGAATCACTTACTCAAAGACTACAAAAAGTTAACTCTAATAAAGCGAGTAAATTGCTAGAAAATATGCAGGGTTTTGGTAACTTGGGTCACATACATAGCCTTGTTACTTCTTCAGGTAGTCTGTTATTAGATAATCTAGACTATAATGATCAAATGGAAGAAACAAAGGTAGAAAAAGTATCTTATCAACAGCTCAAAGCTATATCATGCCAGTAGGGTAAATTTTCATAGCCCTGTATGTTTTTATATAGGGCTTTTTGTAAACACTTCATATAATATGAGCTGTAGTGTGAACTGACCTAAATGCAAGTTGACCGTGAGACTAGTTTAATCATTGATGCCATAGAGAAATTTGGTGGTGAGGCAAGGCTTGTCGGTGGATGTGTAAGGGACTCAATTCTGCAGCGTGACATTCACGACATTGACCTCGCTACCGACCTACTCCCTGGTCAAACGATTAAAGCGCTCAAACTTCACAATATAAAAACCATTCCAACCGGCCTGAAACATGGAACTATCACTGCAATTTTAAACCAAAGATCTTTTGAGATTACAACGCTAAGGTATGATACTCAATGCGACGGTAGACATGCGAAAGTAGAATTTACCAATAATTGGCAAGCTGATGCTTCAAGGCGTGATTTTACATTTAATGCCCTATATGCAGACAAGCATGGCCATATATATGACTACTTCGGTGGCATTCAGGATTTAAAGGCGCAGAGGTTAAACTTTATAGGTAATGCTGAAGATAGAATTAAGGAAGACTATCTGCGTATTTTTAGAGTATTTCGGTTTCACGCAAAAATATGCGTTGGAGATTTGAGTAATGAAATATTGGATGTATGCAAAAAGCATTCGCACATGATCCAAAATCTCTCTGGAGAAAGGATAAGAGACGAAATGTTTAGATTGCTGGAGTGTGATAATCCCACTCCAACGCTTAAGAGCATGCAAAAATCTGATGTTTTGCAAAAATTTATTCCAAAAGAAGTAAAATGCGAAATTCTGTCCTTACCACTTCTTTTTTGTGCTGATGCAATAGTAAAATTAGCAGTGCTCCTTAGAACTACCGAAGACAAGCTAAATCTTGGAGAGTACGTAAGCAAGTTTCTACATCTTTCAAACAAGCAAAGGAAAAAGCTGCTATTCCTACTGTCCAATAATATCAAAACAGAGCTTTCAGAAAAAGAGCAAAAAAAATACATATCCTTGTTTGGTAGGGAATTATATTGTGATTTGGTCAAAATCTGTGGTGTTGAGTCTGGAACAAATGTTGATGAATACATCTCATTTGCTAAGGTGTTCGATATTCCAAAATTTCCTTTATCTGGGGATGATTTGATGGATATAGGTTATCAGTCAGGGAAAAGTTTAGGTAGAAGTTTAGAGTTATTAAAGCAACATTGGAAAGATAACTCCTATTCCTTAACGAAAGAGGAGTTGTTACTTTATGCTAAGAGCCTGCTTTAATGCTCAATGAGTGTATGCTTGCAGTGCTGCTAGTGCGGCTCAGAAAAGAGTTAAGTATGTCATTTATTTTGTTAATTCCAGCTCTGAGTCGATATACATTTCCTTTCCCACAAATCTGATTACACATTTTCTGGCCTGGGAATAAAATTTTATCTTTTATACTTGATGTCAATTGCAACTCTTGAATCTCGCTTGAAAAACGCTTCATTTTAACTTCTGTTAACTTTTCCGCAATAATTTCTCTAAGTAGTTTTTTTTAGTCGTTACTATTGTTATTTTTGCTATAAAAACTATTCCAGATAGATGCTACTATAGCATAGTCTTTTTCATTCAACTTCAACTTTTTTATGCATTTTCCAACAGGAGATAAAAACTTGGTTTTCAGTGTGCCATCTCGTAATTCTTTATCTATATTTTTTCCAATGTTACAATATTCGTTGACAACTTCTTTAACCTTAGCTTTTATAAGCTCTCTCTCAGACTCCATCAAATTATTTTTTAACAATTTAAGCAGCTTACTGCTTTCAGATTTGCCATCATCTTGATTTGATAGAGATTCTACAACCTTATCAAGTACGTTATGACAAAAGTGTTTTTCTTTAAATTCAGGAAAACCTCTTTTTAATCCTTTATTTTTATTAGATAAAAAGTTATTGGGATCCTTCTCCTTCAAAAACATTTTGCCAACAAAGTTCTGAGCTTTTGACAACCCTGATTGACCTGACTTTGCAGTAGATGTTGTATCCACTAAACTCACTACACCTAGCTCTTTTAAACTATCCATTTAGTCAATTGCTTTTCTTCCAATTTTTCTATTTGCTTTTGTTCCTTTTGCAACTGCTCAATCTTTAATTTGCCTTCTAAGTCAATTATTTCTCCCTTCAATTGTTGTTGAGGTCCCTGAGTGCTTTGAGGATGTTGCCTTTCTGTACTTTTTGCTTTATATAATTGGTCAGACAACTTTTCTACACTTGAACCTAATTCTTCATCTAACAACGTTAAACTACCTGTTCTCATACATTTTCTTTCTGGATCTTCGAAAGCTTTCACTATGCCACTTACAAGTTCTATTTTGGATTGAATTGATTCTTCTTTCAAACGTGCTACCTTAGACCTTTCCTCCTCAAGTTCTCTATTTTTAGATCTTAACTCTTCATTTCGATTGTAGCTCTTCTATCTGATGTTCTCGATCAACTGAGGACAAAGTTAATTTTTCTAATTCTTCGTTTACTTTCTCTAGTTGCTTATTCAATTCCTCTATTTCAGTTAATCGAGTAGTTAGTTTCCTCTTTAAAGATTCGTTTCTTCCTTCAACAGCATGTAGTCCTTTCTCTAATATTTCCATTGTGTTCAAGAAAACTTCCTTTAAGATGCCATCTATTCCAGCTAACTCCTATTCCTTATTTCCTTCTAAAGTTTGCGCCTGCTTTTGTAACTCTAATACTTTATTTTCCAAGCTCTTTTTTTCTTCCTGCTGCTCTCGGTTGTTTAATTGTAATGTTTTTTCTGATATTTCCGTCATGTTCAAGAGCAAATCATTTTATTTCATATATATTTCAGCTATCCACTGTTGTTCGCTATTTTTAGTTTCTATTTCCTTTATATCCTGTTTTAATGCTTTGTTTAATGTTGTTAGTGTGTTGATTTTTAAGTCTTTTCCTTCCACTTCTGCTGAAAGCTTTCTTGCTTTATTTATAAGTTCCGTTTTGTGTTCAGTTAGTTCCTCTTCTTGCTTGCCTACATTTTCTGCAAATTCCTTATAACCCTTTGCAAGTATTTCAATTACAGGTTGTAATTCTATATTTTCTTTTATGGAAGCATTTTGTGAACGTTCAAGTTCTAATTCCTGACTTATACCCTCCAGATGTTCTTTTAATGCTTCATCTTCTTCTGTATTTGCTTTTTCCACGTCAAGGTAGTTATCATCAGAGTAGTTGTCACTAAAAATGAATTTATTACTTTCTTCAGTCTGAACCCCTCCATCTTTGCTTATCATTACACTTTGGCTCTCTTTCTCTTCAACTGCGGATTTTAAGTCAACTTGAGCACTTTCATCTACTGTTTTAAAAGCATCAGTTTGAACTTCATTGTTTGCAGTAGTTTTTCACAGTACAAAATATTTTCTGCCCATCTGTTCCGTCTCCTTGGTAATATTCATCCAATCGTTTTTAGGTATAGCCAAGCAAACACGGTGGGACAACTGTGTTTTCTTTCTTCCTTCTTAACATTAGTTTCATTGTTAGCATTGAGCATAAAACTACCTTATCTTTTGAACTTTAGAACTTTTCCCAAATTGAGAGTCGAACTTTGTTAACGACTACCAAAAGTATTAATAAAATTATACATATTGGTGTAAATATTAAATAAGGATTAATGCTAATTCAAATCTAACCTGAACGTCTTTAATGTTAAGTAAGTATTTACTATTTACAATAAAACCCTTGCTTGCAATAAGCTTCAAGTAGAAATATATGAGCCTGTAAGCACATCTTTTGCCTTTATTTATTGCCCTTATTAACATCTTCTGTTTGTTATCCTGACTCTTTACATTAACTGCCTGAGCAGCTAAATTTGCAAGAAAAGTAACCAAACTGACTTCCATAATCCCACTTGTTTCAATACTCAAACTCCACTTTCATAATCGATGTCACACTCTATAGGTATATAGCCAATTGAAAGTCTATTGATTACTCCAGTTTTGAGCATCGAGTAAACTTATTCTGCCTTTTAGATACCCAAAAGTAAATGCGCAGTTATATACAGGCCAACATCATTTTCATGAATATCTATAATATAACCATAGGCTCGCTCAGGTTGTGCTGCCAGAGGAGTTTTATTTTATCTCTATTCAAGTTTTCTTTAAATACTCCAGGTAAGATGAGATCATTCTGTTTATCAACTACGTTAAAAACTCTCTAATAACCAGAAAATACGCCGTTTTTCTCTATACTTTTTATTGATAATGATGAACAGAGAAATTTCTTATTCACAAAACCCCCTTGTAGATTTAGTACTAAAAATTCTACTTGAAGTAATTTGCAATGCGCTGCAATACTAAGTTCATTATACGCAATGCTTCAGCAAGAGAGAAGTATTTTTCTAAATACCAAATCTTGGATTTCATTTCACTTCATGACGGTACCATGAAAGTAGCCCCTCCTGTCATCCAGCGCGTGACGCTGAAATCTAGGAATTTTATTGGGTAGGTGAGCATAAAAGTTATGTTAAAATACAACGTTTTATAGAAAAATCGAGTTCCAGTGTCAAGCACTGGGATGACAAGAAAAGGCTATTTGGATGACGCTGTTATAAAGGAAATATGCCGGCTACTTGGATGACCGGTAGGTGTGCAAGAGATCGCTGATAAGGATTTTAGAATAGAGTTTCAATCACTCCATAGTTTCTGTATAATCTTACAGATTCAATTGGTAGATTATGAAGATAATAATAGGTAGCGCTAGTAAAGAATTAGGGGAATCAATAGTTAGTAAGCTAAATGTTCAACCATCCCTTACCCAGGTATCGAGGTTTGCCGATGGCGAGATGAATGTGTACGTGGGAGGTGATATCTATAATCAAGAGGTATGTATAATACAGTCAATTTCTCCTCCCGCAAATGACAATCTTATGGAGCTCCTGATCACAATTGATACAGTAAAGAGGTCAAGAGCCAAAAGAATAATGGCGATTATTCCCTATTATGGATATAGCAGGCAAGATAGGGTTATTAAAAACGATAATATGCAATCTGCTTTGAGTGCGAAATTAGCTGCAAATCTCATCCAGGCTGCAGGTGCAGATGGTGTTGCAGCTGTTGATTTACATTCAAGTCAAATTGAAGGGTTTTTTGATATACCAGTCGCTAATTTAAGCTGTCTTGAAGTATTTGCTGATTCTATACATACGGAGAATTTAGCAATAGTTGCACCCGATGTTGGAGCAATCGGTAGAGCGCGTGCTTTTGCAAAGACTTTAGAGAAAAAATATGAGATGGAATTGAGTGATAAGATTATCATAATAGATAAATATAGAGAGAAAGCAGGTACATCTCAGGTAATGAATGTAATAGGAGAAGTGACAAATAAGAATTGCGTCATCATCGATGATATAGTTGATTCTGGTGGAACATTATGCAATGCCGCTCTTGCTTTGAAAAGTCACGGGGCAAAATCTGTAATTTCATGCATTACACATGGTGCGCTTTCAGGAAATGCAATTGAAAAAATCTCTTCCTCTTCTCTAGATAAATTAGTGATTACAGACACCATACTTCACAAATTTGAAAAAACTGGTAAAGTAGAAGTTGTTTCAACTGCAAATATTTTGGTTCGCTTCATTAAAGGGGATAAGAATGCCAGCTAGGTCAACAGAAGACGTCATCACTTCGCTAATAGAGTTTGTAAACAAAAGAAAAGTGACAATTACTAAGGAAGAAATGCTTAAAATTGCACAGCTTGTAAGAATTAAGTTATCAAATGACGAAATTGAGCACTATTCCAAAGAACTAACAATGCTGGATTGGATACATGATATTTTGTTGCAAGTTAACACTGAAGGTGTTTCTCCTATACGTTATGGTAGTATAGATAAGAACATTCACGTACGTGATGACGTTGTCAATGCTCAGAATATTAAAGAGGAGATATTATCCAATACAAAATCCGAGCATGGATATTTTGTAGTGCCAAAGGTTATAAACGATTGAAATAAGGCTATCTTCTAAGAAAAACATTTAAAGGATCGACATAGGGCTTTGGAAGATTAAAATTGGGTAAATGCTGCGTCATATACATAAATGTTATAAAAGATCTAGTAACTGTTGCTTCAATAAATGTAGAAAGAACATTAAAAAAAAGTTGACCCCCCTAGTTCCACCTGCTATACTGTACAGCTTTTTCTATAAAGGATAAGTAGCTTCAAGCACCAACATCAAGTTGGTGCGGTTTTTCTGGGTTAATATTTCTTAAGCTGGTTTTAGTATATACTAAGTTGACGCAGTTACACACTCTACCTTCATCAAATCTTTGCTTGAGGCAAATCATTCTCACGTTTCTGGGCCTGGTCGTAAGAGGCTTAATGACTTTACTTGAATGCTTGATATAATAATTAAATTATAAAATCGATTGAAGTCTAACATGAATGAAGTAGTAACATTTGGCTGTCGTTTAAATTTTTATGAAAGTGAGTTAATTAAAGAAGCACTAAGAAAAGCAGAAAGAGAAAATGTCGTTGTAGTGCACAGTTGTGCAGTAACAAATGAAGCAGAACGCCAGGTGAAGCAAAAAATACGTAAGATTCATAAAAATGATCCAAGTAAAGAAATTATTGTAGTTGGGTGTGCCGTTCAATTAGATCCCAAATCATACAGTAACATTCCTG
This sequence comes from Wolbachia endosymbiont of Mansonella perstans, assembly GCF_020278605.1. NCBI lineage: Bacteria > Pseudomonadati > Pseudomonadota > Alphaproteobacteria > Rickettsiales > Anaplasmataceae > Wolbachia > Wolbachia endosymbiont of Mansonella perstans. The sequence continues at coordinate 22,758 of NZ_JACZHU010000001.1, forward strand.
GTGTAAGCAAAGTGCTGGGCAATCAAGATAAGCTAAAGACTGAAAATTATTTGCTGAATAATAACAAAATATTAGTCAGTGATAATCAAGCAAGCAGGTCAGAACCTATTCTAATTAATAAGTTTGAAGATAAATCAAGGGCATTTATCGAAGTCCAAAATGGCTGTAATCATAGCTGCACATTTTGCTCAATTACTGAAGCAAGAGGAAGCAACCGATCCGTACCAATAAACAATATTATAGAGCAAATCAAGGTTTTCGTAGCAAATGGTTACCAAGAAGTAGTGTTTACAGGTGTTGATATTACTGATTTTGGTACAGATTTATTTGGCAAACCTTCACTTGGTTCAATGATCAGAAGAGTTTTAAAGGATGTACCAGAATTGAAGAGACTTAGGCTTTCTTCCATTGATGTTGCTGAAATTGACGACGAGTTAATGAGCTTAATAGCTAACGAATCAAGACTTATGCCATATTTACACTTAAGTTTACAATCTGGTAATAATTTAATCCTAAAAAGGATGAAACGTCGTCACAGTAGAGAGCAAGTGATGGAATTTTGTCATAAAGTAAGGGGCTTGAGGCCTAATATAGCGTTTGGTGCTGATATTATTGCTGGATTTCCAACGGAAACTGATGAAATGTTTCAAGATACTGTCAATCTACTAAAGGAAACGAACATAGTTTACCTACATGCTTTTCCATATTCAAAGCGAAAGAACACGCCTGCTGCACGAATGCCACAAGTGCCAGAGAATGTGCGTAAAGAAAGGGTAAAAAACTTGAGGGAAATAAGTAAAGAGATGATGAGTAACTTTTATCAATCTTTGATCGGCACTAAACAAAGCGTTTTAGTTGAGCAAAATAATATTGGCAGGGTAGAAAATTTTGCATTAATAAAGCTTTCATCAGAGATTCAGGCTAAAAGTATTATAAAAGCTAACGTTATAGGAATGGAGAGTGGTTATTTAGTTGGAAGTGTTCTTTCTTAATTTCTTGATGTGAGAAAAGTATTGTAAATTTGTTTATAATGAAAAGACCTACTGTTTTTGATGCATTGCTAATCTTATGTATTAGCTTCTTTTCCGCTCAGGCTAATGCAGGTGATGTTGAAGATCTAATGCTTGAAGACAGATTTGTGTGCCATAAATCTAGAAAATATGATGAAAAAGAAGTTACATCAGTTGAAGACAAGAGACTTAATTTCTATATTAGCACCAACGGTGGCAAGATATATTACGACAGCTCAGAGACATTTATGAATGGCATAACAGCAATTGGAGAAAGATGCTTAACCTTAGTTGAGAGCCGTTATGGTGCAATAGCAAAAAATATGGTAGCAGATGAAATTAAGAGTATACAGCAATTTGATGGTAAAATTGATTTCCAGTGGCTCAGTAGCATATCTTTAGGTTACTATGCTAGGGAAAATGGCCGAATTGATTTTGAAACTATGTATTCTTGGGCTGATATTAAAAGTGATAACCCTCTGCTAGTACTTGATAAATCAGTCAGTATATTTGCATTTTTGTTAAACTTCTATTATAATCCTAGTACGCAGGGTACACAATTTGCCCCGTATACTAGTCTTGGTATAGGACCAGCAGTTTTTAGGTTAAAAAAAGTTAATAGGTCACCTAAAAATTCAATGCCATTGAATGTTCCTTGGTTTGCTTATCAAGTGAAATTTGGTGTTAGTTATTCAATAGTTCCGGAAGTCAAAACCTTCCTTGGTTATCGTTACTTCAGTATTCCAATACCCGTTGCAGATAACATATCAACTCATAATATTGAAATCGGTTTGATGCTTAGTTTTTAGTTAATATATATAAATTCTCGTCCTTTTTATCTAACAAGCCGAACGTTGGTACAATCGTTGCTTTTAAAAAGATAACGGTTTCTACTGTTCTCGTGTTATCCGCTAGCCTTTTTAACTTCTGATGCAACGTAGCTTTAAAGCTTTGCTTATCTTCTCTATGCTCTATGAGTCCGCCAATTACCATAACTTCACCACTCTTGATTTTTAACATAGAGTTCATCTCCCTAATTTCAATAATTGGAATGTTACTATTCAGTTTTGTTTTACTTTGCTGCGCGATGTACTCTATATTTGGGTCTTTAGTATAGCCGTTAATTCTTGATAAGGTTGGGTGTATATCCATGAATATTTCACTAGTATCAATGTTGATGCTTGGATGGATTATTAACACAACCCCTATTGGAACACTATTCATTTTGGTAACTAAGGTATTATTGGAGTTTTTTTGTACATCAGAGGTGAAATAAACGTGATTTTTAGTGAAAGAAATCATTGCTTGCTGATTATTTATGGCATGTACTCTAGGGCTTGAAATCACAGTTGAAGTGCCAAATTTGTCTAAACCTTTTACTAAATTCCCCAAATCACCCATGCCGAAGTTCATTGCCAGATTAACAATGGAATTATCTTGATTCATTACAGGTTTGATTCCATCACATAAATCGTCTAAATTGATACCAGAAAGGTACTTATCATCTAACACGACTTCAACTATCTTTGCCTCTATCATTACTTGAGAAGACGCTAATCGCTTAACTTTATTAATATATTCTTCAACAGCTTTGTGGATATTTTTTCTAGCATTCAAAATAATAACACCAGTTTCTCTATTAGATGAAAGGAATTCTCCATCATTTACCCCGTTAACATCTATTATTGCATTCAACCCCTTTTCCAACGAGTTCCATAAATCGCTGCTATATTGAGACTTCATAACGCTGTTATAGTCTTTATCGGCATCGATTCCGTCATTGCTGGTAATATTGTTGTTAACAATAAAACTGCTTTGAGCAGAGTGTTGAATATTGACAAAGTCTGCGTAATAATTTTGCGTGTACGGTAAATCTTGCTCAATTCTAATCACATCATTACTTGTCGAGTAACGCAGTTTGGCACTATCAGCTATGCTCTGAATTACTTCATTTATATTTTTATCTTTTAGCTTTAAAATAATGTTACCTGATATTTTTGGATCTATATCCAAGTTAATGTCGGAAAGTTTTCCTATCTCAATCAGCAAATCCTTTACTGGTACTTCTTCACCAATATTAATAGAAATAAGCTGACTACTGGCCGCGAAATCAGGAAACTTTACGGGTAAAGGTACAATTTCTGGTACTGCCGGTTCATTGCTCTCCGAAAGGAAAATTTTACCCTTGCATTGCCTTAGTGAATGGTCGTGCTCAATATCGTGATGATTTTTGTCGCCTATTTGGGTAATATATCCCTGAACAGATAAGCATATACAGGAGATGATAAAAAGGAGCATTAAGCATCTAAAAATGGTCATTAGAAAAAAGCATACAAACCCATTCTAATAGATTTCTATAAAAATATTAAAAATGTATTTAATTTTATTTTCATCTAGCAGAATTACTACACAATGCTGCAAATTTATAGCCTTAGAGCTGCAGGGTTCTTATCTATAAGACCATCCACAATTGTTTTTGATCAGGATGCTTTTGTTTCTTAAAACTTGAATTAAGTTGAATTGCTTTTTTCACTATCGTTAATTTTTTCTAGCATTAACTCTGCAGCCTTTTGTTCAGCAACCTTTTTACTAGAAGCGCATGCAGAAACTTCACCATAATTTTTTATGCGAATTGATATGGTAAATTCAGGATTGTGTGATGGTCCAGTCTGTTTTGCAAGCTTATACTCTGGTAGAGGTAATTTATTTTTCTGAATCCATTCTTGTAGCGAGGTTTTAGGATCTTGAGGAGGGGTTGGCATATCCTTAGCCAACTCCTCCCAATGTCGGGTAACAAATCTTTCAACATTTTTAAATCCGCTGTCAATATAAATCGCACCTATTAGTGCTTCGAGTGCGTTTTCTAAATTTTTTAAGTTACATTTTCCTCCATTGCAGCGTTCGCTATTATTCATGATAATAAAATCGCCCAACTTTATTTCTTTAGCAACATTGGCAATCGTGCTGCCACAAACCAAGTCCATTTTTCTTTTCGCCAACGCGCCTTCTCTTTCTTCAGGAAATAGTTTAAACAGTATAGCAGACACAATCATATTCAAAATGCTATCGCCCAAAAATTCTAACCTTTCGTAATTTTCAGTTTGATTTTTACTATTCCTTTTATTCAAGCTTGGATGAGTCAGTGCTTCCTCTAATATAGCATCATTTTTGAACCTATAGTTGATGATTTTAGATATTGCATCGTTCACGTTTTTCATACTTGTTGTATTGAAAGGAAATACTTCCTGCTGTATTTTTATATCAGAAAGTTAGTTTTACTCCATCAAAATAAGTTGCTAAGATTTGTGGTCACAACCCACTGCCTTACTGGTGTTACTCAGTCCATCTCTTCTTATTAGCTCTGCAAGCTCTAGATTGATTTTATTCACAACTTGAGGCCCTTGGTATACGAGAGTAGTGTACAGTTGTACTAGAGAGGCTCCTGCCTTTATCTTTTTATATGCATCAGCGCCGCTTGAGATTCCCCCGCACCCTATTAATAATGTCTTGCCCTTAGTGAGTTTATACATGTCACTCAATAACTCAGTTGAAAGTTTAAACAGCGGTCTACCACTTAATCCGCCAATCTCATTGTGATGGGAATGTAGATTATCTCGACTAACCGTAGTATTGCTTACTGTCAAGCCGTCAATTTTGTATTCCAATACAAGCTCAGCAATATTTTCTTTTGTTTGCTGATTTATATCTGGAGAAATTTTTAATATTATTGGTATGGATCCAGAGTTATCGATTGATTTCCTGGTTAGAATTATAGACTTCAAGAATTCTGATAATTCCTGCTTGTTGTGCAGATTGCGTAAATTTGGCGTATTTGGAGATGAGATATTCAGCACTATATAGCTACTTTTCCCATATATCATCTTTATTAAGTCAACATAGTCACTGATTTGGTCCTTCGAAGTGCTATTTTTCCCTATATTGATGCCGAAAATGCAGTCATCAAGCTTGGTTCCATCTATTTGCTTAAGGAAATAGTCTATTCCTTTATTATTAAATCCTAATCTATTGATTATTCCTTCGTCTTCAATTAACCGAAAAATTCTCGGTTTTTTGTTTCCGTATTGGGGGTGTTTAGTTACAGTACCAGACTCGATAAATCCAAAACCAAGTGAGAGCATGGGCCTTATAATTTCCGCATTCTTATCAAAACCTGCAGCAAGACCTACAGGGCTCCTGAGTTTATTACCAAAGAAGTTTACGTTTAAAGATTCTGGTAGTTCTATAGGTTTTCCGCAAGGCATCTTTTTTAACATCGTGATTGCCAAGGAATGAACAATTTCAGGTGGTAGCAAAAATAGTAAATTACGTAATATCATTTTAAAACACTCTTCAGTTTATTTTCTACCATAAAATGCCACGGAAGTATAACTGTAACTTTAAAAGAAGACGTTTTTATTGATTTTGCTTATGAATACTTCCATAAGCGATAACAATTAATTTTTCTGAAAGGAAATCACAACTTGATCAGTTTTTTTATACACTAATTCAAGATAGCCAAATTTATTAACTCGAGATTCTACTAATATAGGGATCTTATCTTGATCTAAATAAAACCCTTGTTTTGATTGTTTATTAATGAGTAATCTTACATTTCTATTTTTCAATCAAACATTTTATTTATTTTAGGCTTTCCCTTACAATTAGTCTCATTTATAAATCCTAAATATTCACCTTTTGCAGAGCATACTTCAATCTTG
>NZ_JACZHU010000088.1:0-3925 GCF_020278605.1 Wolbachia endosymbiont of Mansonella perstans
ACTAGCATATCCACATGCAGGAGATGCAGCAGCGGGTCTTGCAATACACTTAGGCCTTTTTGTTTGAATATTAAGATCAGATAACACTTCTTCTATTAATAGGTTGACAAAAAACCATCCTCCCATATTTTTTGGTTCCTCTTGACACCATACAATCTCAGTGTTTTTGTACTTCTCAAGTTCATTACCTAATTTATCTGCAGGGAATGGATAGAATTGCTCCAAACGTATTACTGCTATATCGTTTATTTTTTGCCTTTCACATGCTTCAATTATATCATAATAAACTTTACCACTGCATATTATGGATTTGCGTATTTTGTCGTCTGAAACTAAACCTGTTCTATATTCTGGAATTACCGTGAGGAATTTTTCTTCAAGGTCAGACAGTTTAGAAACTGCTCTTTTGTGACGCAATAGCGATTTAGGTGTAAACACCACCAAAGGCTTACGAAAGTCCCGATAAATTTGCCGGCGCAAAACATGAAAGTAATTTGCTGGAGTGGAACAATTAACTACTTGCATATTATCTTCTGCGCAGAGTTGTAAAAATCTCTCTATACGCGCGGAGCTATGCTCAGGTCCTTGTCCTTCATAACCATGAGGCAGCAATAAAACTAGACCGCTCGATCGCAACCACTTTGTTTCCGCCGATGCAATAAATTGATCGATCATAATTTGCGCACCATTTGCAAAATCACCAAATTGCCCTTCCCAGAGCACCAGTGAATATGGAGAGTCAAGACTATACCCATATTCAAAGCCCATTACAGCATACTCCGATAAAGCGCTATCTATGACCTCAAAGTTAGCTTGCTTTTCACTTATATTGTTTAGCGGAATAAATGTTTCCTCTGTTACTTGATCAACAAGCCTTGAATGACGGTGCGAGAAAGTCCCACGGCCAGAATCTTGCCCTGATAAACGTACCCCTATTCCTTCCGTTAGTAGTGATGCAAACGCAAGACTTTCAGCCGTTGCCCAGTCTATGTCGTGACCAGAATTTATGTTACCTATTCTTCCATCGAGTATTTTTCTAACCTTATTGTTGATATTAAAACTGCTTGGGATATTGCTATTTATGCGTATACCTAATTTTTTTAGCTCATCTAGCGAAACACCAGAATCTGTGTAGTATTCACTCAAATTATTTAACCTTGCTCTCCTGAGCTTTGACCATACACCACCGAACCAGTCAGCTTTTTTTGGAGTGTAAGCGGCTGATTCAGTAAGGCTTCTATCCAATCTTGTCCTAAATTCGCCGCGTAATTTACTCACTTCATCACTACTTAGTACTTTTTCCATAGTCAGTTTCTCTTCATACAGTGTCCCCGGAGTTTTATGCTTTGATATTGCCTTATACATAAGCGGCTGAGTGAAATTTGGCTCATCGCCTTCATTATGGCCATACTTGCGGTAGCATATTATGTCAATCACCACGTCCTTTTTAAACTTCTGCCTATACTCAATTGCAAGGCTTGCAACAAAACTGACTGCTTCTGGATTATCGCCACTGACGTGAAACACTGGAGCTTCTATAGATTTAGTTACATCAGTGCAATAAAAAGATGATCGCGCGCAATATGGGTTCGTAGTAAAACCAATTTGGTTATTAATGATAATGTGTATAATGCCATCCACTTTATAACCCTCAATATTGCTCAAGGTTAGAGTTTCAGCAACCACTCCTTGACCGATGAAAGCTGCATCACCATGAATCGATATTCCAAGCACAAGCCTTACTTTTTGCTTTGCTCTTATTCTTCCAACCATAACCGGGTTTACCGCTTCAAGGTGAGATGGATTAGGACATAAACTTAAGTGAATTTTTTTACCACTGGCAAGTGTACGATCATAGGAGTAACCGAGGTGATATTTAGCATCGCCAGACACCTCAAGACCACTTGGGTATGCGAGATTGCCTTGAAATTCAGATAGCACTGCCGAATATTCTTTCCCCATAACTTTGGTTAGAACATTGAGTCGCCCACGGTGCGCCATGCCAAGAACTATTTCTTCAATACCAAAAGCCACAGAATCGTTAATAATTCTCTCAATTGCAACAATAGCTGATTCTCCACCCTCAATAGAAAAACGTTTATGTCCAGGAAATTTCATATGCAGAAACTGCTCAAACATTTCAGATTCAATCAAGTGCCTAAGTATCTCTTTTTTATCCTGAGAGCTTAGCGTATAGGTCTGGTTTTCAACTTTCTCCTGCAGCCACATTCTCTCTTCATAAGAGGAAATATGCATAAATTCAAAACCGATATTCTTGCAGTAAATATCTCTATAGATTCCAGCGTCATGCGTTGGAGAGAGGTTTGAATATTTCTGATAATCTATTTCTTTATTTACACTTGGTGATAACGGATTAAGATCTGCAAAAAAATGACCGTAAGACCTGAAAAAATTTGCCAGATCAGAAGCTGAATTATCTGCCTTGGCTGCATGCTGCACGCTGAAAGGCTTTGCCTGACTTGCTTCTAAATTGCTTGAAAAAATTCTGTACCAATCCTCTCCGATTGACTTATCGCCTCGCAAATAGCGGTTATACATTTCTTCCACAAATCCCGCATTGTCACTATAAAGATAGCTTAAACTCGGCATAATCACTATATTAAAGACACCAAATGCCTATATTATACCTTAAGTTTTTTAAAAAAGAACTCCTTTAGTCTCTAATTATTAAGCTCCATCTGCCGGATTTGGTGATTTCTGACTATTAAGTCCCTCTACCCTAACTTCAAAACTCAGTTGAGGGCCCTGAAAAAAACATAGCTTTTATTGCACAGTATGCATAATATAATGCAACAGCAACCGTACCTACTGCAAGAATAACATGTGAACTTTATCTGCTTTTCTTAAATTTCCAACTGCAGCTTCAACTGTGCAACCAACACTCAAAAATGAAAGAGCCACTGCACTGTTAGGGTGTATCAAGACCATATCATAATCAATGGTACCAAATAACTGTCCACTTTACTGTCGTGTTTAGCATAACCTATCGAGTTTTTATTGTAATCATCTTTTAAGTCTGGGTTAGCGCCTTTCCTTAAAAGCAATTTTGCAATTTCAACATGACCACGGGCACAATTATTAAGGTAACTATGATCCTCACGTAAGCAATGCAACAGTGTTTTACCTTGGTTATCTCTTGCATTAGGATCAACTTTGTACTCTAAAAGCAATTCAGTAGCTTTCTTTGTGACAAAAAACGCTATCATTATTATCAATAACACAGTGTAATAATGATTTGCCTTCTCGGTCTTCTGTATTAGGATTAGCACCATGCTTCAAAAGTAAACTTATGGCCTTAATCTTTGACTCATGTTTGTAACTTGTACGCCAAGTGCAAAGTTAATGGTATATTGCCGCCAGTACCTTCTGTATTCAAACAGTTAAATTTATTGTCATTTTTTACTGTCTTTAGCAACAACTTCAGAAAATCTAGTTTATCGTCGCTAATGGCTGATATTACAAGGTCCGAGAAAACTTCTGCCTGATTTTCTTGACCATTAGTAAGAAATTTACATGCTTCTCTGCTCTAAGAGTTTCTCTGTACTATCATTATGTAATTTTTTAAGTCGCTGCTTAATTCAACAAGCAATATCGTAGTCAGAAAGACCATCTGATATTTTCAACATTCTTAAAGCTTCTTTTTTACCCATGGCAACTGCCTCTTACTAATAGTAAACTATACCTGAGCGTAACCAAAAATTTCAAAAAGTCAAACTTTTTATGTTAAGCTGCACCTATTGCACAACTCCATGTTATAGCTAACGTGGCGCCAACGAGTAGCAAAGCTGAAAAAAGGCAAAGAAAACCCTGGCCATTGCCTATTTTCAGTATTGGCGTTTTTACGCATTCAACGCTGCAAATTAGCTGCTTTTAAACACAACTAACTCAAGCTATAATATTTAGG
>NZ_JACZHU010000089.1:0-2200 GCF_020278605.1 Wolbachia endosymbiont of Mansonella perstans
TTCTTTGATTATTCCTGACTGTTATCAGAAGGGCTATAAATAACAAGAAAAGGAGGCATTGAGATGACGAGAAAAGAGCTACTTGAATGACACGAGGTAACGCCGTTGATTATATAGATTCCGTCTGTTATATATAGTCTTTTTAATACGAAGAAAACTGATGAGTGAGTATGATGTTACTATTATAGGTAGCGGTCCTGGTGGTTATATGGCTGCAATTAGGGCAGCGAAGCTTGGGTTTAAAACTGCGATTATTGAGAAAGAGAAGAATTTAGGTGGTATATGCCTAAATTGGGGGTGTATACCAACAAAATCTCTGCTTAGAGCATCTGAAATTTATAGATTAATAAGAAGATCAGAGGAATTTGGTATAAAAGTAAAAGATACAAGCTTTGATATTCAGTCGATAGTGAAATACTCAAGAAAAGTTGTTGATAAGTTATCAAAAAGTGTTGCGTATTTGATGAAGAAGAATAACATCAAAATTTACCAAGGACTTGGTAAACTTACGGGTAACTATACTATAAAAATCTTCAATAGTGAGGAGGAACAAGAAATTGTTTCCAGGCATGTTATTTTAGCAACAGGTGTGAGAGCGAGGAACCTGCCTGGAATAGAGATAGATGGAAATTTAATATGGAATGCACAGCATGCTATGATTCCGGATAGACTGCCAAAATCGCTACTAATTATAGGATCTGGTGCAGTCGGAATAGAATTTGCAAGTTTTTATAGTACTTTGGGAGTTGAAGTAACAATTGTAGAAGTAAAAGGCACTATTTTACCATTGGAAGACAGAGAGATTTCAAATTTAGCGCAAGAAATACTTACAAGACAGGGAATAAGGATATATACAAACAATAGTGTAAAAACTTTTACTAAAAATAAAGGCTCTACTCAGGTGCAACTAAGTAGTGGTGAGAGCAAAGAATTCGATAGAGTAATTGTTGCAGTTGGCGTTCAAGCAAACACTGAAAATATAGGGTTAGAAAATACAGAAATTAAATTAAGCTCTTCTGGTTTTATTGAAACGAATGAATGGTATGAAACGAGCGAACCTAAGATGTATGCGATAGGTGATGTAGCTGGCCCACCATGTTTAGCGCATAAGGCAAGTCATGAAGCTGTGATCTGCGTTGAAAAGATTGCTGACAAAAGTCCTCATAGGTTAAAAAAGGAGTGCATACCAAATTGCACTTACTCTCACCCGCAGATAGCAAGTGTTGGCCTTACTGAAGAACAGGCAATAAAAAATGGGTATAATATAAAGATAGGAAAATTTCGTGCTAATTTTAATGGTAAGTCTATTGCACTCGGTGAAATCGAAGGGTTAGTAAAAACAGTGGTTGATAAAAAAACAGGCGAACTTCTTGGCGCTCACATGATAGGAGCAGAAGTAACAGAGTTAATCAGCAATTTTGCTCTTGCAAAGCAGCTGGAAGGAACAGACTCCGACATGAAGTCTACGGTCTTTCCTCATCCAACCATTTCAGAAATGATACACGAATCGGTTCTTGCAGCGGACGGTGAATCGTTAAATAGTTAAATTAGCGTTTCATTGCTTTAACATCATCAATATTTTAAGTTGTAGCTTGACTAGGTATTTTAACTCCGACAAGTTGATTACCAGCACCAGATTTCTGTAACCTTTCTTTTAATCCTTCAGCTGCTTTTTTCACTTGCTTTTGATTAAGATCCTCTGGATTTTTTTACCCATTTGCTTGACTGTTGTTTCAGTACTCATATCTTACCTTCTTACTGATTGTAATTTTTACATTGCTCTTGCTGAGATAGATCAACGACTGAATTGAAGAGAGCTTTTATTATATCTTTTTAACAGTCATACAAAATTTCCGCTTTTGCCTTCTTCTTGTCCTTAAGGCTTATTTTTCACGTTAGATTTTTTTTTACTATTGTTTTCAGACATTTCTGATTCCCTACCATAAAGCTTGGTAAAATTTTGTGTGCAAATTGTTAAGTAATGGTTAACAATCTAGTATTAATTTACTATACACAAATGGATATCATTCTAGCAACAGGTGGTACAGGTGGACACATTTTTCCAGCTATAACCTTAGCGGGAGCACTAAAGATACAAGGGTATAATAGCACATTATTTACTGATAAAAAAACGGATAAAAATATTGACATGGAGAATTATACCCTGCCGTTATATAAGCCAAGCAGCAATAAATTTAAG
>NZ_JACZHU010000089.1:2210-3908 GCF_020278605.1 Wolbachia endosymbiont of Mansonella perstans
ATAGTTGTGTGTTGGCACTGTATCAAATAAGAAAGTTGAAACCAAAACTAGTCATTGGTTTTGGTAGCTATGCTTCTTTTCCAACTCTTCTTGCAGCAAAGATTCTCTCTATACCTATAATTTTGCATGAACAAAATACAGTTTTAGGGAGAGTAAACAGATTCTTTTCCAAAAGTGCTAAATTAATTGCAACTAGCTTTCCAGAAACTAAATATGCGAGGAGCAATAAATGTGTTTTTACAGGGAATTTCGTTAATATAAAGGCGCAAGGCTATTCTTGTACTGGGAAAATCCTAAACATATTAATAATAGCAGGTAGTCAAGGCGCAAGTTTTTTTGATAATATAGTGAGTGACGTAATTTGTAATCTGCCTATTGAAATGAAAGAGAAGATTAGAGTAACGCAGCAATGTACGAAGAAAAATATGGACAGAATTAGGGGCCTATATGAGAGTGAAAGGATCTATTGTGAATTGAATGAGTTTTTTAACGACATGGAAAGTAGGCTAGTGAGTGCTCATTTGATAATTAGCAGAGCAGGAGCAACCTCGATAGCGGAAATCACTCTTGCTGAGCGCCCCGCTATATATATTCCTTATCCTCACTCAAAAGATAGTCATCAATTTTATAACGCAAAATATATTGAAGATTCAGGGGCAGCTGTAATAGTTGAGCAAAATAGTGAAGTGAAAAAAAGTTTAAGAGAGTTGCTAGTTGATCTATTACAAAATTGTCAAAAATTGCGTGATATGGCTAATAATACTAAGAGAACAAGAATAAGGAATGGGGTTACCGAGTTTATTAATGTAATAGCTCAAGAATTTAGTTAACGGATATGGCTGCTTGCTTTTTCTTCGAATGTATCCCAAAGATTTCTTTCTAGCAATGTATTATATAATTCGTTGATGAAAACTACTCCCGTTGGTGAAGTTGTGTTAATTTCGAGAAGAAAGTTACCTATAATGTCAATACCAACAAATATTAGCCCTCTTTTCTTTAATTCGGGGCCAATTTTATTACATATTTCATTGTCTCTGTCGTTCATTTGAGCAGGTCCAAAACTTGCTCCGAGCCGCAAGTTTGTTCTAATCTCTCCGTCTCTTGGAACTCGTTTCATTATTCCAATTGGTTGGCCATCGAGTAATAATATTCTTTTATCTTTGTCTATATTTTTGCAAAATGCCTGTACAACTACAGGGCACTCATATTTTGCGATCATGAGTTCAACTACTACTTGAATACTGTTTTCATCTTGTATTCTTATTACATCGTTTCCTCCATAGCTATACAATGGTTTCAGAATAATATCTCTGTAATTATAGTAAAAATCTCTAATCATCGATACATTCTCAGTAATTAAAGTTGGTGGAGTTAGTTCTGGAAACAGTGAAGTAATTAGTTTTTCGGGACAGTTTCTTATCTCCGTTGGATTATTAATTACTAATGCGCTAGTTTTTTCTAAAATATAGGTGGTTGTAATATAACGCACATCAAAGGGTGGATCCTGTCTGATAAATATGATATCCATTTCACTCAAATTTATGGTTACATCTTTTTTAGAGATGAAACTAAAATCTTTAACGCTGACTTTCTGAGCAAGAGCGATTGGCTGATTTAACTTTAGTGCTAAATTGTTAGGGACATAGAAAAAAACTTCGTGCTCCCTTCTTTGTGCCTCCTTTATTAATGCAAATGTGG
>NZ_JACZHU010000090.1:0-3803 GCF_020278605.1 Wolbachia endosymbiont of Mansonella perstans
CCTTTTTGATAACCGATGGAGATTCCTTCTTGTCTGCCTCTTTCTTACCCCACTTAACACCCTCATCAAATTTTTAAGCAAAAGCAACTATCTCATCTGTTATGCGTTTTTTCATTTGTTCATATGCCAGTAATCCTTCTTCCGACCAACTAAACTTATTCACCTCTTCATAAGCTCGTTTTATTTACGTCACTACCTACTATTTTATCTAGGTACTCTCCCCTTGTTTCTGCTACATATCGCAAAAAATAACACCACTTTTCTACTATACTTTCCAGTTAATATTCTTCCGCCTTTGTAAATTTTAGTAGTTCAATGAATACGAAATAGGAGTTCTTTAAGTCATGTTCATTGGTATTTTCACCCCGAATAGTATGATTTGATTTGTACTTAGCCTTATCTGGAAAATAACACAATCAGCAACAGCTATGAAGATAATTTCCTTGAGTTTATGATAATCATCACCTTGATCTGCTTGACTTGAGTAAGCTTTAGCAGCATAATATTGAGCGCGCTTTCTAAGCCTTTGGTCTTAGTAAACTACATTTCTATAATATACCTAGAACCTTGAGAGTCCTTACAAAAAACATCGACAATACTCTGCTTTTTAGCGGCAATTTCAGGGTCCAAAATGGTAGCTAAAAATCCAACGTCCTGAATTGCAGCTAAGCCAGCAAAGCCTAAAATATCATTTAAGAAATGAATAAGAATATCTTTATTCTTTTCAGTATCAAATACTTTTTTAAAGGCATAAAAATACCTTAAAAAGCATTAAAGTTATGCACTATTTCTTACAAATATTCAATCTTTTTGTTTTGGATGTGTTAAAAACAAGTGGCCTTGTGATTAGCAAAACCAGCTGATACTGGGCTTAATGCCAATTGGCTACATATACGTGACATCATTTATTGTGTTTCGTCACAATTGGCACAAGAAATTTATTAGATAGAGAAAAAAAGGTAAAAGAACCCTTGGCCATTACCTGTTTTTAGTATTGGCGTTTCTTTAAGTCTTAAACGCTACAATTTAGCGGCTTTTAAACTGCAACAGACCCTCAGTTTAAGCGCTAAGAAACTGACTAAGCAGAAAAAAGGCAAAAGAAAATCCCGTGGTAGAAGTTACCCACTCTTTAATCCTAAAAATTGGCATACTATATTGTCTTAAACGGCTTATAAGCACGTTTCAGTTTGCACAGGAAAAATCTAGAAGTCTAGGTGAAATTAATAAAGATGTAAGGTGTACATAGTGCAAAAAATTAAACACAAGAGACCAACCATAATACCCTTGCCGTTTAATCTGCACAGATGAAGATAACGGGATATCTCCAATCTTGATAATTGAGCTGTAGGAATTTGTCAAGTAGTTTTTTTCACTTCTATTGTTCCCCTATCCATTCTGAAAAGTTATTATCTTTTCATCTTCTCAACCAAACAATACCTACTCATGTCACTTATCTATTTTCTATTCCACCAGAGGCAGATGCGACCAATCTGGTAAATAGGTATTTGTTGGAGTAGAAATTATTTTGTGATTCCTCTTTACTAAGTCTACCGAATATAGTTTAGAATCGCTTGGTGATTCTGTTTTTGTAAAGATGATTCCCCTGCCATTTGGTAGTCATGCTGAGGATTCGATTTTATATCCCTCTGAAAGTAGACGTTCTTCTTTGCCATCTGGCTTCATAATTCCTATGTAAAATTCCCCAATTGGATCTTTGTAAAAGCTATAATATCCCCATTTGGCGACCAAATAGGTGTAGCGTACTTTCCACTTCCAAAACTAATTCTCTTAGGCTTTTTATTCTTTATTAGTAAAATCGATGATACATAGTTGCTGACTTCCACTCACATCAGAACTAAAGACCACATATTTCTGATCTGGAGAAAAAGAGAGAGAAGTGCTTATATCTAAACTTCTAGTGATTTTTTTTTGCGCTTACTGTTCAAATCTAGAGACAATATATTTGCTTTACCATTAGATGAGTGGGAGATCAAAAGAGATTTTCCATCAGGAGAAAATTTCGGAGCAGAGATTACTTCCTCGAAAGCACTAATTATTGACTCAATATTGTCTTTCAGATTCTTCAATATTACGTAGCTTCTACCATCCAGATATTAGATGTAAATAATATTATCCCCACTTGGTGCAAACCTTGGTGTTGACACAAATTTGTTGCCATTTGTTAAGTATTTTATACCACTTCCATCTTGATTCATAACAGCAATTCTGCGTATGGATTTGTAATTACTATCTTTTTCTTCAGCTATGTACGCTATCTTCGTGTTAAAATGCCCTTTCTTATCAGTTAATCTATCATGTATCGCATCTGAAACAAAATGGGCAATTTTTCTCTAATCTTTTGCTGAAAAAACAACCGAATGAGTAAATAACTCCCTTTTTGTAAAAGAATCACACAAGTGTAACGATAACCCTAAGGCTTTATCTGATACTCCACTTAAACTCACTGTAGCCAACGTATCGCCCCATGGTTTGTACAGCGCGATTTTAGCTTCTGTACCACGTTTTACATTAAAATAAGATACAATTGGATAAACTTGTCTCAATTATCTTTGTGATGCTTTCGCTTAACTCACTCCCCAGCTCTGTTTTGCATGCACATTTTAGACACAACAAGGCTAATATTACCAACAGTGTTTTCTCTTATGTCAACATACAAAGCAGCTTTAGCAAAATAAGGAGGAAATAACGAAAGAAGTAATGTTAGCTGAACGAGCATTCATTCATTTCATACTTGTTCTATTTGGACTTTAATTATAGGCCTTTTTAGTAAATATTCCTTTAAGATACTGAATATCGAACTCTCAATCTTATTTCTTATTTTTTTTGTTGACTGTAAACTAAACGCTGACTCAACTGTTTTTATAATCCTCTGTATAATAGCTGCATCTTCTGACGCTTCGAAAACACCAGGCGCAAATATCTTTGGTTTGGCAAGCAATTTATTTTTCTTGTTGACAATTGCTGTCACTACAACAGCTCCAGCATCTCTCATTCTCTTACGCATTTTTATAACACTACTCTCTGGATAACGTAGCAACAGACCGTCAACACCAAAGTAGTCAACATCAATTGAATCAACCTTTTCCCCGCTTTCTAAATTAACGATATCACCTGGTGCAACCATTATTGCTTTTTCCACACCGCACTCTTTAGCAAATTTTACATGAGCATGCGTGTGAATATACTCACCATGAACTGGAATAGACATTCTAGGTTTTACCAAAGAATACATTTCCCTTAGCTCTGCTTTTACTGGATGTCCAGAGGCATGAACATGCTCCATTTTATCAATGATAACCTCTATGCCCATTTCGATAAAGGCATTGAACATACTGTGTGCACGAGTTTCATTGCCAGGAATGATTTTTGACGAAAAAATCACTGTATCACCCTGTTGCATTTTAAATGCATGATGATTCTTATTAGCAAGTTTTGAGGTTGCTGCCATCAGCTCGCCTTGGCAACCAGTGCAGATCAATAATAGCTTTTCTCTTGGTAAATCTGCCACGTCTTTTGCTTCACAAAATTCAACAGAATTGGTTAAATACCCACTATCTTGTGCAACTTTTACTATTCTCCATAAAGACCTTCCAAGTAGAACTACTTTTCTGCCCAGCACCTTTGCAGCTTGGCTTATTGTTTCAATCCGCGCTAAGTTTGAAGCAAAAAGCGACACAGCAACTAGCTTTTTAGATCGCCTTATTATGTTATAAATATTGCTATAAATCTCACCTTCTGATTCAGGATTATGTCTGCTCAATATGTTCGTTGAATCGCAAATT
>NZ_JACZHU010000091.1:0-3746 GCF_020278605.1 Wolbachia endosymbiont of Mansonella perstans
AAAGCAGCACAGTTTGATAAGCTATCTGACTTAACTAGTATAGCAATGTTCTATATACCACATCTAGCACTTGATATTCCACTTGATGAGATAGATATTTCATATAGTAAAATTAATGATGTTAATTTAGAGAATGTAAATAACAAAATTCGCACTATCTTTTCTACTAACAAATTAGTCGGTCGTTTGCTACCAAAAGGAGGTAATAATGAAGATAAGTAAATTTGTATTTCTACTTTTTTTCTGTCTAGGCTTTAACTTACAAGCAAGCAGTAACCTAAATATAGAGGAGGTTACTACCCGTAAAGGATTTAAGTTTTTATTTGTTGAAAATTGCGATTTACCAAAAGTTTCACTAAATATATCGTTCAAAGATGCAGGCTACGCGTATGAGAACGCGGAAAAACAGGGGCTTACTTGGTTTACTTCTCTTGTAATTCAAGAGGGGGCAGGAAAAAATGATGCCAAAGATCTTGCGAAAAAGCTTGAAGATAAAGGGATTAGTTTAGGTTTTATTGCCGATTTAGAAGCATTTAGGGTTTCATTAAATACTCTGTATGAGAATTTAGAGGATGCAGTTTCGTTACTAAGTGACGCTATAATGCGTCCTAAAGTTGACCCTAAAGGATTGAATAGAGTTTTCGAAAAAGCAAAAGTTACTTTTAATAATCTTGAAAAAGACCCTTATTTTGTTGCTAGAAAAGAACTGGAGACATTGTTATTTAAAAAACATCCTTACTCAAAAAGTAGATATGGAAGCCTTGATACTGTAATGAGCATTACTAGAGATGATGTTTTAACATACATGAAGCGCAATTTTGCTAAAAACAACATGGTTATTAGTGTTGTTGGTTGCACAACAAAGGAAGAAATTAGTATGCTACTGGATAAATATTTATCTAAATTACCATCAAAAAGATCAAAAGTTAGAAAAATGCCTGTAAAAAATGACTTTGGCCCTGCAGAAAGTAAGAGCATTTTTATGGATATACCACAGAGTGTCATAATTTTTGCTCAGAAAGGTATGGCATATGAAGACCCCAATTATTATAACGCTAGTGTCTTAATTGATGCGCTTGGCGGCATGGGGTTAAACTCAATACTAATGAAAGAATTGAGACAAAATCTAGGTATTACTTATGGTATTAGTGCAAGCATTATTCCCGAAAAACATGGAAGTGCTATACTTGGATTTATGAGTACTGATAGTTCTACTGCTAGCAAAGCTATATCAGCGGTAAAAGACGTATTGAGTAAGGTAAAAAAAGAGGGAATTGACGAACAATTGTTTAAGGATACAAAAACCAGTTTAGTAAACAACCTTACCTTTTTTCTATCCAATAACACAAATATAGCAATACTGCTGGATGATATACAAATAAATGATCGTGATGTTAATCGTATAAATAATTATACGAATATCATTAATGATGTCAAATTAGAGGAAGTAAACAAATTGGCAAGTTCTTTATTAGATCCTGAAAATTTATTTTTTGTTGAAGTTGGCAGAGATGTTCAAAGTAAATAATCACTATAATATGAATAAATTTTTCACTACATTTCTTCACAATTTTAAGTATATAGCTAATTTCGACGTTTAGGCGAAAAACAATACGAAAGATACTACAAAAGGAACAAAAGAGTTCCGATTACTTTGTTAAATCCTTTGGTAACAATATTTTTTTATCAATACAGGCATGCTGGTGATTGTTAAGTTGACATATATCACAAGTCAACAAATAGGCATGGTAGGTATAATGCTCGGTAATATTGGTACAGGTGTTTTTTTCAGCTCAACGTCCATGATGTCAAGTTTATACTCTTTTTTTTAACTACTTTAGAGAAAAGAGCCTATATAAAAAGTTTAACTACGAGAAGACATTGGAAGCGAAAAGAAAGGATAAGCATAGAATTCAAGGCATCTGCTAGATATTCTGTGCGATGTGTTATTTTTAACTAGTGCTGCAGTTTATATTGCTTTATTTAGTAATCCCGTAGCTCTTTTTGCTACTGCACCTCTCGTTACACTGGGTTGTGTAGTGATGATTGGCAACATAACTAACTCCATTTACTGTAAAGTTAAAGACTTTAAAAATCATCTTTCACAATTTTCAAAAGAGGAACAGAGGGAGCTGTACACAGAGATGAAAAAAGAAATAAATTCACCACGCCTTTATAAAATTATAGCAAAAGTTCTACCTAAAATGGCAGTATTAGTAAAACTGCATGCTAATGCGGAGAATAAAGAAAAGGCAGAAAGAAGCTCAGCACTTAAAAGAAGTGCTAAAAGAATGCAATTGCAAACCAACAAACAGCGATATAGCTGATAAAAATAGCGAAACTATTAAAACGAAAAAAGAAAAACATATAAAACGAAAAAGCTCCAACCCTAAAAGTTCCAATACACCTTTCTTTAGGTAAAGATGTGGTTGAAGAAAGAGAAAAAGAAAGCAATACTTCACGGTCCCTCTAGTGTGCTATCTTAGCTGCCATTAACCTCACTGCTTCCACGTAGCACTTATGTTCCTCAGCTAGAATACGTTCTGAGAGGCTTTGGATGTTATCGTTTGGTAACACTGGTACAGCAGCTTGAGCTATTATGGCTCCAGCATCAACTTCAGGAGTGACGTAATGTACGGTACAACCTGTAATTTTTACACCTGCTTTCAGAGCTTGCTCTTGAGCATTAAGGCCCTTAAAAGATGGAAGTAAAGAGGGATGAACATTTATAACCTTATTATGCCATTTACTCAGAAAGTCAGCTTTTAGAATTCTCATAAACCCTGCAAGACAAACCAAGTCAACCTTATGTTGCACGAGCATTTCGTGAATTTTATTAGCATCAAGTGGTTTACTTTCAACAACAAATGCTGAAATTCCTGCTTGCTTTGCTATTTTCAGGCCAGCAGCCTCACCATTATCTGTGATAACGCACACAACTTCTGCAGGAAAACTGCAATCTTGACATGCTTTTATCAACGACTGCATGTTTGATCCTCTGCCTGAAATGAGTATTCCGAGCTTTATTTTTTTCATTGTAGCACAATTAATTTAGTGTGAAATTTTATATTAACAAAACAGCTCAAAAAGAAAACCTATTTTATAGCGAAAAGGGTGTGTACAGCTTTTTCTGTTATAAGTGAGCCTTCTAATTTTAGGTTTCGCTGGATAACATTCAGCTAAAATTAGCTCTGATGTTGAAGCATATAGGCAAGTATATTAATACAGGAATACATTTTGTAACCGCGTTATTATTTATTTAACAAAGTATTAGTATAATCTATTCACTGGATTAAACGGAGAAAATTTAATGAGCAAATTACCACACAACGCGAAAATAAGTAGATCTCAGGTTACTCAGTGGGAAGTAATAAAAGATTGTGAATATGCTGACAATTGCCTGTCAAAAATAGTAAATCTATATGTCATTAAAATAGCTCGGCTGTCAGATTTTTATGCGAGTGATGAACCTGAAATCAACACCATCCTGGCAAGAATAAGTGTAACAAGTGAAAATGTATTTTTAAATAAGGCTGCTGCTATTGAAATTATGGAAGATATTTTTCCACACAAATTCAACAGTAAGAAGAAAAACAACATATCAAGGTTAGAAGATTTGTATAATTATTTATGCTCTGTTGTTGGCAACAGCCTTCCAAAAGAAATGCTTGAAAGTCTAGTAAGAGAATATAAGGATGCTGTTAACTTACTTAAGGCAATTACCTGATTGAACGCAGCGTTCTCAG
>NZ_JACZHU010000092.1:0-3636 GCF_020278605.1 Wolbachia endosymbiont of Mansonella perstans
GTCTAAGCTATAATATTTAAGAAATTTACTAAGTAAAAAAAAGGAAAAAAAACCCGAATGGCGAGCTTTGACTCTGTAATACTTTAAATTGACGTTATAATAATTTACTGACGCTTAGTTCAAGCACGACTTGGCTGAGTGTAAAAAAAATGAAAAAAGCATGTAGCCGCTATAATTTGATACAATCTGTCAAAAAACACCCTGAATTTTGTTATTAAGCCTACAGATCAAAAACAAGCTTTGAGTTAGAAACACCCTTAATACTATGATAAGGGTGACGGCGAAGGTTGTCAAGTAGCTTTTTATTTCTATTGGGTAACTTTTTTTCACTGTTGTTTACCCGCTTTCTGTGTGGTGAGGATTGGTATTAGAAAAAGCCATAGCACAAAAGTCTTGAAACTTTAGTGCAAAATTTATCAAAGAAGTTTTAATACTGTGATCAGCATGCATATTTACAACTCTAAACCTGGCAAATTCCTAGTAAAGAGTAGCACTCCTGAGATGAGTATTAGCCAAAGCACTGATATTGGTAGAAACACTTTCCAACCAAGACGCATTAGCTGATCATATCGATATCTAGGTATTGTTGCCCTAGTCCAAATAAATATGAACAACAATAAAGCTATTTTTAAGACAAACCAAATTAAACCTGGAATTTTATACAAAAAATTAAGTTCTAGAGGAGGATACCATCCTCCTAAGAAAAATATTGTCATCATAGTGCTTGCTAAGATCATGTTTGCATATTCTCCCAAGAAGAAGAGGGCAAAAGGCATTGATGAATATTCAACATTATACCCAGAGACAAGCTCTGCTTCAGCTTCTGGTAAATCAAACGGATGACGGTTAGTTTCTGCAAGAATAGAGATAAAGAACACTATTGCCATAGGTATGAGTAGTAAATCAACCCAAAATGGCATGTTATGCTTTGTTACTACCATTTCTCCGAGATTTAGCGTGCTAGTTGTGACAATAATTGTGGCAACTATTAGACCTATCGAAACTTCGTATGAGATCATCTGGGCAGCTGACCTTACGCTACCCAAAAATGCATAATTAGAATTACTTGACCAGCCTGCAATAATAATGCCATATACCTCTAAAGAGGATACAGCTAGCACATAAAGTACTCCAACATTAATATTTGCTATCACCTTAGGAATTACTGTCTGTTGCCTGTTTTCTATAATTACTTCAGCGCCAAATGGTATAACTGCCCATGCGATTAATGCTAAAATAAAGGTGAGCATCGGAGCCATAATGAACAATATGGTATTTGCCCTAAATGGTACTATCGGCTCTTTAATCAGTAATTTAATTGCATCTGCAAGTGGCTGTAATAGTCCAAAAGGCCCAACTACACTTGGGCCATGTCTTAGTTGAATTGCACCAATAAATTTGCGTTCGAAGTACACCAAGTAGGCTACTGAGAGCAGTAACAGCGCCAAAACAAATAAAATGTTAGCTAGCGTGTCCATAGAAAGCCTTAGTACAATCTGCCATTGTTTTTGAAGCGCGGCTTATGGAGTCTGTCATATAAAAATTACATTCTTTTAGGGCGAAAGGTACGCTACTTAGTTTTATCTCGTTGCAGGTAATTGGCACCCATTTGTTTTTTACCACCTGGTCAGCATTTCTAAACTGTGGGCCTATAGTATCTAATTTTTTTTTCACGTCAAATAAACTATCATATGGGAAGGAGAGGCCCAGATATTGTGATAAATTTTTAATAATTAACCAGTCTTCCTTTGCTTCACCAGGAGGAAATACAGCTAAATTTGTTCTCTGCACTCGCCCTTCAGTATTCACATAAGTTGCATATTTCTCTATGTATGTAGCTCCAGGTAGAATAACATCCGCTATGTGTGCACCTCTATCGCCATGATGACCTTGATAGATTACGAACGTGTTTTCTAATTTTGATGTGTCGATTTCATCTGCACCGAGAAGATAAACAGCTTCTATATCGCCACTTTCTGCTTGCTTTAGTGTTTGGTTAATGTCTTTTCCACCTTTTTTGGGAACAAATCCAATATCTAATCCACCAACTCGTGCTGCGGCTTTATGCAGCACATTAAAACCATTCCAGTCATCCCTCACCATGTTAAAATTTTCTGCAATTGTGCTAGCTAAAGCTAGAATTGATTCGGAATCATCTCTTGTTAATGCATCTTGACCGATAATAAACATAGGGTTTCTAGCAGCGCTTAGCAGCTTGCAAAATTTGTGATTTCCTTTCGCTATTTCATTTAAAATGCCAGGGTTATCGCCTAGCTTCTCAACATGATACAAATATTCAATGTCAGGACCAATGCTTGCAATAGGAAAGTTACCTTGTAAATATCTTTTTCTTATACGTGCATTAATAATTGGCGCTTCTACTTTAGGATTTGTGTTTATAAGAAGGCATAAATCTGCATTTTCTATACCCTGAGCAGTGGTGTTGAATACATATGATCCACGATTATTTTGTATAAGCCTTGCTCCATCTTGCCTACAATCTATATTTGCTGAGCCAAGCTTATGCATCATTTCTTTTAGTAGAAGCATAGACTCACAATCTGCTAGATCACCAGCAATTGCAGCCATTTTGTTTGGCCTTGTACTTCTTAGTTTTTTTGCAGCAACAGTTAGTGCTTCATTCCAATCAACTGGAATTAATTTACCACCTTTCTTTATATAAGGTTGGTCAAGGCGTTGCACTTTTAGTCCGTCGTAAGTAAAACGAGTTTTGTCTGATATCCATTCCTCATTCACTTCTTCATTGAGTCTTGGCAATATTCGCATAACTTCTGGGCCGCGGTAATCGACTCTGATCGCACTTCCTACAGCATCGAGCACATCTATAGTTTCACAATGTAATAGTTCCCATGGGCGTGCCTTAAACGAGTAAGGTTTCGAAGTCAAAGCTCCTACAGGGCAGAGGTCTATAATATTTCCAGATAATTCAGAGCTAATATGCCTTTTTATGTAAGTGCTGATTTCTATATTTTCTCCTTTACCAATTCCCCCAAGTTCGTTTGTACCTGCAACATCAGACAAGAACCTAACACACCGAGTGCAATGGATGCATCTATTCATTGCAGTTTCAATAAGTGGCCCAAAATGCTTTTTTGGTACAGCCCTTTTATGTTCGTCAAGTCTGCTAGTTCCCTTTCCATAGGCCATTGTTATATCTTGTAAATCACACTCACCACCTTGATCACAAATGGGGCAATCAAGCGGATGGTTAATTAGCAAAAACTCGAGTACTCCTTCACGTGCCTTTTTGATTTTTGGGGTATTAGTGTGAATAATCATACCCTCTGCAACTGGTATCGCACAAGAGGCTACTGGTTTTGGAGGTCCACCTTCCACTTCAACTAAACACATTCTACAATTACCAGCGATTGCTAAGCGCTCATGATAACAAAAGCGCGGAATTTCAACACCCACAGCCTCACAGGCTTGGATTATAGTAAACCCAGCTTCCACTTCACATTTCCTAGAGTTAATGGTGATCTTAACCACAAACTTAAACCCACTACACAGCTTCCCACTTTATAGGATTACCACTTTCGTCTTGAACGAGACTACCATCCCCATATTCAGCGGAAATATAATTCATACGTGAGTCGCGATTTATATATCTAACTG
>NZ_JACZHU010000093.1:0-3614 GCF_020278605.1 Wolbachia endosymbiont of Mansonella perstans
TCAATACTATGATAAGGAAACTGGAGAAATCTTTAAGTAGTTTCTTTCGTTTCTGTGAATTATTTAGCTTACGGCTGACAATGTTTGTACAAGTGTACTTATTTGCATTTAACTGCTATAACATTTAATACACTGACTTTGCAATTCATGTGTCGAAGTTTTTCGGTTTCTTATATTCGTATGATAAGCCACAGAGCTATATTTGAAGGGGTCCTATGTGGACAAAAAACAAAGTCTTTAACCGCAGAGCATTCATATTAGGTGGTATTCAGCTTACCATCTCTACAATTTTTAGTTATAGGCTATATAATTTACAAATACAAAGCAGACAAAAATACGAAGCGCTTTCTGACAATAATAGGATACGAATTGTCACTATTGTGCCTAGGCGGGGCAGAATTTTAGATAGAAATGACGTGGAACTTGCGGTAAACAAAATCGTGTTTGATGAGCAGAGAATTTCTGGTAAAGAAGCTGATCTGAAGATATTATCAGAAATTGAATCTGATGTAGCAAAACCTTCGGGGACAAAAGTAACTGCTCTTTATAAACGTTACTACCCATTTGGTTCGATGTGTTCTCATGTACTTGGGTATACAAAAAAACAGCAGGAAATAAGCGAGGTAGGAGTAAGTGGCATTGAGTATACGTATGATCATATATTAAAAGGGGAACCAGGGAAATCTGAGCAGGAGATAAATTCTAAGAAGCATGTTATAAGAGAATTGTTTAACATACCACAGCAAGACGGACAAGATGTGCAGCTAACAATTGATATTGATCTGCAGAAGAAAATTGCAGAGGCATTTCAGGGTCGTAAAGGCTCTGCAGTGGTCATTGATGTAAATAATGGGGAAATTTTAGCGTTATACAATTCACCTTCTTACGATAATAATCTTTTTACTAGCAGATTATCAAATGAGACTTGGGAGAGTCTAAATTCTCCCTCATTACCGCTTGTAAATCGTGCATTATCGCATCAAATTCCACCTGGTTCGATATTCAAAGTAATAGTTGCGCTTGCAGGCTTAAAGGATGAAATAATCACACCAGAAGAAAAATTTTCGTGTAGAGGCTATATGACAATAGGAGAGCGGAAATTTCGTTGCCTGAAAAGCAAAGCCCATGGATATGTATCTTTAAATGAGGCAATGACTCTCTCATGCAACACTTACTTTTATAATATAGGAAAAAAAATAAGTATAGACTCTCTAGTAGAAATGGCCAGAAAATTTGGTATCGGAAGTGGGCCACTGATTAGAACATTTAGGGAGGAAGCTCCAGGGTTATTGCCTGATAGAGATTGGCGCACACGGAAGCTATATTCACAGTGGTATTTGGGTGACACTATCAACTTGGTTATAGGACAGGGATATTTGCTTACAACACCACTACAGCTTGCAGTTCTTGCAGCAAGGATTGCAACAGGGAAAGAGGTGGTTCCACATATTGAGATGAGCAAAACAACACGAGATTTTTCTAACATTGATGTGGATTATGAACACCTTGACGTGGTTCGAAAAGCTATGTTTGATGTGGTGAACTCTAAGGCTGAAACCTATAGAAAAGGATTTGAGTTTATGCAAATTGCCGGCAAAACCGGCACACCAGAGATAAATTCCAGGGGTGAAAGCCATAAGTTGTTTATCGCTTATGGTCCCTACCATGGTCCGCGCTACGCAATCTCTGTATTTATAGAACATGGCAAAGCCCCACGCCAGGACGTTGCTATAGCGAGTAAGATATTGCGGTATATGCTTGCCTAGCTGGAAAGACGCAGGTGCTTTTTTTCTATTTTTAAAATAAATTTGCCTATAGGTCTGATTGTATTAAAATTACTCAGTACAATCAGATTTATAAAATGCGCCTATCTAAGTATTATCTACCAACTTTGAAGGAGATTCCGGCTGGTGCTGAAATTGCTTCTCATCAATATATGTTACGTGCGGGCTTAATCAAGCAGACAGCGTCTGGCATTTATTCTTGGTTATCGCTCGGTCTGCGCGTGCTCAGGAATATTGAAGACATCATCAGGGATGAAATGAATAAAGCTGGTGCAATTGAGGTATTAATGCCTTGTGTACAGCCAGCAAGCCTTTGGCGAGAATCAGGACGCTATGATGATTACGGCAAAGAGATGCTGTGCATTAAGGACAGGCATGAGAGTGATATGCTTTTCGGGCCAACTCATGAGGAGGTAGCAACTGATTTGATTAGAGGTACAGTAAAGAGTTATAAGGATTTGCCGCTTTGTTTATATCAAATTCAGTGGAAGTTTCGCGATGAAGTAAGGCCTCGTTACGGTGTTATGAGAGGCAGGGAATTTTTGATGAAGGATGCGTATAGTTTCAATATAGACTATGAAAATGCACTGAATTCATATAATTTAATGTACAAAACTTACATAAAAATCTTCAAACGCATGGGGCTTACTCCAATTGGAGTGAGAGCAGATACAGGTCCAATTGGGGGAAATTTAAGCCATGAATTTCACATATTAACAAGCACCGGTGAGAGCACTTTATACTACGACAATAAATTTTCTGAGTTACTAGAAAGTGAAGATATCGAAAGTCTGAAGAGTATATACGCAGTTGCAGACGATATGCACAACCTCAAAACTTGCTCTATACCGCAAGAACAGTTAAGCGTTAGTAAAGGTATCGAGATAGGGCACATTTTTTATTTTGGCGATAAATATTCAAAGCCAATGAGTGCAAAAGTCATCTCACACGATGGAAAAAATGTCAATATACATATGGGTTCGTATGGCATTGGAGTTTCAAGGCTTGTTGGCGCGACAATAGAAGCTTTTCATGATGATAAAGGGATTATCTGGCCAGAAACAGTGGCTCCTTTTAGGATTGGCCTAATCAATTTACAAACAAAAATTAGCGAGTGTGTAGAGATTGCAAACAAAACATGCGAAGCTTTGAAAAACAATGGAGTGCTTTACGATGATACGGAGGGAAGTGTAGGAGTGAAATTTGCTAGAATGGACCTAATAGGCCTACCGTGGCAAATAATTGTTGGAAAGAAAGCAGTAAGTGAAAATATAGTTGAAATAAAAAATAGGGCAACTGGAGAAATTGAGGAAATGCAGATTGAGGAAGTAATAAATCGCTTCAGTACAGAATGATACGCGGTATCGGCACTGACATAGTATATATACCAAGGATATTAAAAATACTGCAGAAGTACGGGGAAAAATTTCTCAAAAAAGTCTACACTGAGCAGGAAATAGAGATAAGCAGAAAGTATAACAGCCAAGAAATACAGGCAAAGTATTTTGCTAAACGCTTTGCGGCAAAGGAGGCTTTTGTTAAAGCACTAGGCAGTGGATTCAGCATGGACATTACAATGAAAGACATAGAAATATACAGTGATATAAGAGGAAAGCCGCATCTAGCCATTGGCAAGGATTCTATCTCCAAGGATCGCATAATTCACCTATCCCTAAGTGATGACGGAGATTATGCTACTGCATTTATTGTAATCTGCAGCTAGTTTTACAACTATTGTGATTGAAACTGTCAAAAAAACTACTTGATAAATCTTCGCCGTCACCCTTGTCATAGTAATGAAGCTATTTGTTTAACTTCCTAATCTGTGCA
>NZ_JACZHU010000094.1:0-3561 GCF_020278605.1 Wolbachia endosymbiont of Mansonella perstans
CTATACAAAGAGGAAGCTATTTTTGAATACAAACTTGAAGAAGGTATAAAGAAAGTCATCCAAATTGGCGAAGAATGCGGCATACAGATCGGTAAAGAAAGAGGCGAAAAACAGGCTAAAATAACTGTGGCTAAAAAACTACTTAAGGTTGGTGTATCTGTTGATTTAGCAACTGAATTTACTGGCCTTCCTAAAACTAAAATTGTACAACTTCAGGAAGAAATGGCCTAAGACCTGGCAGTCCTATTTCTATTGATTGACTGCTTGTATTACATTACTTAAATTAGTTTCAGGTTTGTTTTCCACTTCTTCTTGTAACGGATTTTCTCGTTGACTAGAAGAAACAGTAAAACTAACTTTTTGAACAGGTACGAATTGCTTTTTTTCTTCTATAGTATCTTTTTTATCTCTTGGACCCATACACAATACTTAGGCTATCCATTCTGTGCCTTTCATATTGTGGTTTATACCAATTTCCATTACATAAGACAATAACGAAGAAAAGATCCACACTGAAGCAAGTAGAATAGTGGGGCAGTGAGAATTGGTATTGCATGACACCATTTACTGTAAACTCACCTTTACTCTTATGGTTATCTTTTTATGCTATTTGTCTGCCTATTTTGCCGCTTTCCTAAGCAGACACATTCATTTCAATTACTCTGCTGCAATTTTGCTCTATCACATTTGCTACATTCAATATTCCAGCTTCATCGTAATAGTTTCCAATTACTTGTAAAGCAAGCGGTAAACCTTCATTGGAAAGTCCAACAGGAACGGAGATAGCAGGTAATCCAGCTAGACTTGCTGGTACGGTGAAGACATCATTGATACACATAATTAGCGGATCTGGCTTTTCATTCAAGCCAAAAGCTTCTGTTGGAGCAGATGGAACAAGTATGTAATCTATTTTTTCAAATGCTTTTATAAAATCATTTCTGATTAATGCTCTAATACATTGTGCTTTTTCGTAATATTCATTGTAGTGACCTGAAGAAAGTGCATAGGCACCAATTAAGATTCTTCTTTTTACCTCTTTTCCAAAACCTTCTGCTCTTGTTAGTGAATACATTTCTTCAAGGGTATCAGCATCAGCTCTGAATCCATAACGCACACCATCATAACGAGCAAGATTAGATGAAACTTCAGCAGAAGAAATTAAATAATAGACTGGTATTGCATATTTAGTGTGTGGCAATGTAATGTCAACCACTTCAGTACCATTTTCCTTCAGATCGGAAGAAACTTTTTCCCAATGATGGATGATTTCTTCTGAAATTCCATCCATTCTATATTCTTTTGGTATACCAATGCGCTTACCCTTGATATCATCGTTTACAAAATTAGAAAATTTGGGTACTGGCCTTTTACTCGATGTTGAATCTTTACTATCATAACCACAAATTGTTTCCAGCATTAATGCTGAGTCAGAAACGGAACGAGTAATGACCCCTGCTTGATCCAGGGAACTTGCAAATGCGATCATACCAAAGCGCGAACATCTTCCATAAGTTGGCTTTGCTCCAACTACTCCACAGTAAGCTGCTGGCTGGCGCACAGATCCACCGGTGTCACTTCCGAGTGCTCCAGCGCATAAAAACCCAGCAACCGATGCTGCGGAGCCACCAGATGACCCACCAGGTACAACTTTTTCCCCATCACTTTTTCTAACCCACACATTTTCAACAGGACCAAAATAGCTATTTGTGTTTGCAGAACCCATGGCAAATTCATCCATATTGAGCTTGCCGAGCATGGCCGCCCCACTTTTTAAAAGCAACTCAGATACTGTAGATTCGTAAGTCGGAACGAAGTTTTCTAGCATTTTTGAGCATGCTGTTGTTTTTACTCCCTTTGTGCAGAATAAATCTTTAACACCAACTGGTATACCCATAAGTGGCATACCACCTTTTTGTTTTAAAAAATGCTCATCAGCGGCTTTAGCAGCTTTTATTGCTATTTCTGGAGTTTTCGTCACAAATGCATTTAATTTCTCACTTTCAACTGCGTTAATGTGCACTTCTACGAGCTCAACAGCAGAAAAATCTTTCCGTTTAAGTCCATTGTGCATTTCTGTAATACTTAGCTTTCTTAATTCATTCATTTATTAATATTCAATTTTTAGCAAGGTAGTAATTATAACAACGGTAAGGCAAAAGATCTATACATTTATGGCGGTATAATACCAATTCTTATTATTAGCAGGTCGAACAGTTAGCGTTAAAAAGCTTGATTTTTGTGGTTGGAAATTAGCTGAAAAAACAACGCCTTAAGCATGTAGTTGATGCTCACAAGCTTACTATGTGTGGAAATGAACCAATAGAGATTGATGCTGAGAATATGGTTCGCAAGGTTAACGGAGTTAATCAGATGGCTTTATTACAAACGGTTTTAGGGGTTTAATATAGTTTACATAAAAATGTTAAAACATAATGAGTTATAGTATACGATTGATATGGATTCTAAAGCTCATGTAAATTCTGAAGATCAGTTGAATAGTTTGCTCACTAGTGCAGCCCAGTCTCAAAACAAATCTGTCTTAAAACTATTCTATTAATTGAGTTAATGGAAAAGGAAATTGAAGATATAGAATTATCTAAAATTGCTGACGAGCGATATAAAGAAAAGAGGATTAGATATCAAGATGCCTTCTGGGACTAGGCCGTATAATATAGAATATTCAGAATTGTCATAAAAAAAGACATTCAAGCACTTCCAGCAAAGGTAAAGTAAACCCAGCGGTTTTGCTGCAACCTATGAAAGGCTAACTATATAAGCAACTTATTGAAAATCTGAGAACGTTCAGAATGTTTGGGAACGTTCCCTAAACCTCAGAGCTTCAAGGAAGGAAGTTACTTCTATTTAAAACTTCTTTTATAGAACATGAAGACACTTTAGAAACTGAATTAAAAGGTGTGTTGTTTTAAACATCTTAATCTTTTCCTGTATACTATTTTTTGATGCTTGATTAGAAGCAAAACCAGAATCATGCCCTTTATTAAAACTAGGATTAGATATTTTGTTTTCAGGCATCTTTCTCAGTTCCTTACTTAAGGTGGTTGGTTACTGGAATTTTTGTACTGACATGATTATCATTTTGTTGATTGGGATGAGGTATGTTGTTATTTTCAAACATTATTTTTGCAGAAGGGGTTGAGATCTTGTTTGTAAATTAATGGACTTTGGTGATGTTAGTGGCTTCCTTGTATTTAGCTGGTAGTTTGGCAAAGCTACAATTTTGGGCCCTTGTTGTCCTACATCATCATCAGATCTGTAACATTGTCAGGAAGTACTGCTTCTTTTTCATTGTTTGATTGAGGGCTTGAAAACGTTGGATACTCATCTTCATCATCACTACAATCAGGCTCATTTCCAGAACACTCGCTTTCACCGTATAAGAGTTCAATTTCTGCTTTTCTTTCAAGAATTGAAGCCACACATTGCAGTGAATTCATGGCAATAAGTTACCTATTTCCATTATTACCTGGCTCCTGAGCATCTTCAGACTTATAGCCCTTCTGATAACAGTCAGGAATAATCAAAGAAACACAAAATCTACGA
>NZ_JACZHU010000095.1:0-3538 GCF_020278605.1 Wolbachia endosymbiont of Mansonella perstans
TTCTATCTTGATGTTTAATATGGTAGATCCTAGTATCAAGTACTGGAATGACACCGTCCTTTTTCCTGATCCCAGTAAGTTTTATTGCATGGCAACTAAAAAACCTAGCGGCTCTGATAAAATTTATTACAAAGCAGCGATTTGACTGCCTTTAACTTTATTGTGTAATTAAATGATTTTATCATAGGGTATAGTAATATGGCACCACATGAGTCTCAATTCGAAAAGTTTGACGGTATAATTGCAGAAATAAGTGATAACATTGGTTCTGGTAGTGTTGACTCTACTGGAATTTATGAGGAAATAAAAAATCAGCTAAGAAAAAATCTTAGTACTGTATATGAAGAGTGGAAAAATAGTTAGTTTAATCCAAGTTTTAGGTTCAAGTTATGCGATAGTTGTAATGACATTATAGAGAAAACTTTATTACATATCGCAATTGAATGCAGGGAGAGAGAGACTACATGTGTGCTACCAATTTAATGTTTATTGGAAAAGAGGGCCGACTTTAATATAAGAGACAGCTACAATGGAACTCCTTTGCATAGTGCTATTTACATCGAAGGAGATAAAAATGAAGAAGTAGTAAAGTTACTGTTAGACGCCGGAGCAGATCCAAATGCAGTAAATAATGATGCTATAGCTTCAAGAACTCCATTGTCTATGGCATGCCGTCATTCTATAATAAGAGTCTCACGCGGAGTCAGCAAAATTTCTACTAGAAAGTGGAGCAACCGTTAATGAAGTGGTGGATAATAGAGGAAACACTGCTTTACATCAGCTTATTTGTCAATCATTTTATTAGATAGAGAACAAGCTTTCAAAGAACAACTTGTTGATTTAATAAAAATTTTTATAAAATATGGAGCTAATATTTACACTCAGAACAGGGGCTTCTACACTCTTGAAAGTAATATTGAGAATCAGCTCTGTACCTGTAGGGTAAAGGACAAAGAATTTGTCACCTCTATAAAAAAGTTTTTAGAGGAGCAAAAGGATTCAATAAAGTACCACAGAAAGTTATTTGAGGTGGTAGAACAGAATAAAGACCTTAGATCATTTGCTAGTATTATAAAAGGAAATGGAACAGTTAGTATAAGAGGCCTTCAAGTTTGTAGCAGAGTGATACCTCAAACACTTGAAATACCAGGCATAAAGTTCGTCATTGTAAGGTACTATTGCCGAAGGTGAGGTTGAGCAATAGTTTTCTCAAGGAACAGTATGACTCATTATTGAGATTGAAGGTAATTCTCTTAGATATTATGATTTATTTGATAAGATTATTTCTTTGTTTAGAGAAAGTTCTACAATACAAGACCTATCATCTCCAAAAGCGAAAATCTTGTCATACAAAATGTCTTCCTATATCAAGAGCAACACAGAAACTATAAAACAAGAGCTTTAGAGTGAACCAAGAGTTAGCAGTGCACCGACTAAAGCAAAAAAAGAGAAAGGCAGCATAACAGAAGTGTGTGTTGCATAAAAGCTTAATAAAGATGATCAGGATACTGTAAAACATCATGGTAAGAAAAAAACAAAAGGTAATGCTGGTAAAGAAAACAGGAATGAGATAATTGATACTAGTTACACAGATAACAAACCTATGGTAACTATACGTTCTACCTTTAATTCTGGTGTTTACTCTCAGAAAGAGGCAAAAGATCCACCAATATTTTCTAGAAAATAAAAGATTGCAATTGCTATTGGTGTTATTACTGTGCTAGCAACAGCTTTAGTCTGTTATTCACTTCAACTACCTGCGCTTGCAATAGTTGTATCTATGTTGATAGCTGGAATTGGTGCATGTGTAGTATCAAATAAGCTCTACGATGTTTCTATTTGTAACGGTACTGGCCAACAGCCTGGGCTTTAAAGTGTAATGTACAACCATTTGCTTTTATAACAAATGGTGTCTCAATATCACCTTATAATAGTGTCCTCAAATAGCTCTTTCTGTCACCCGAATCTCTATGATGTCATCCAAGTAGCTGACACTGGGATCCATAATACTACTTTATCAATAAATATTTAAGAAATTTACCAAATGAGGAAAAAGGCAAAAGAAACCCAGTTAGCTAGTTATTCACTATCTATCTTTTAAATTGGCATTTTTTTATTGTCTTAAACGCTTTAACAAACGCATTTTAGTTATAATAGGTAAAAACCTTGAAAACTTATAAAGGCATGAGGTACACATAGTGCAAAAAATTAAACAATAGTACGCCAAGTACATTGAGTTTTTTTGTTGTTTATCTGTACGGACTGGATAAATAATAGCTTCAGTATTATAATATTGGAGGAACTTTCAAGTAGTTTTTTAGTTCTGTTCTCCCTGTTTTCAAATCACAATGTTCATGCGGTTATATGTTTGACACCATAGAACCTGTGGGAACTACTTTGATGACATGGCAGGCTATAAACAAAGCTGTTAATTCTGCACAAAAATGTGTATGATAATTACAATAACATATGGAAAATATGGACATAACTATACATTCACAGAAAGAATTTGAGTTTATGCGTAAAGCTGGCCGGTTAGGAGCTGAAACTCTTGATTTCATTGCACCACATGTAGAAGTAGGAGTAACAACTAATGAGTTGAACGATTTATGCCATGACTTCATAGTCAAAGCAGGCGCAATCCCAGCACCATTGAACTATAGAGGGTACCCCAAATCGATTTGCACTTCAAAAAATGCTGTCGTGTGTCACGGCATTCCTGATGATAAGCCCCTTAGGGATGGAGATATTGTAAATATCGATGTCACGGTAATTTTAAATGGCTGGCATGGCGACACAAGTCGTATGTTTTGGGCTGGTAAGCCATCAATAAAAGCAAAACGCTTGTGTGATGCTACTTATGGCGCATTGATGGAAGCGATAAAACAGGTTAAACCTGGTAATAAGTTAAATGAAATTGGGCTTGCTATAGAGAAATATATTCAAAATTTTGGCTATTCTATCGTACGTAACTATTGTGGACATGGTATAGGAAAAGTTTTTCATGCTCTGCCAAATGTAATGCATTTTTATGATAAAGATGAAGCTCTTGTCTTGAAGGAAGGCATGTTTTTTACAATAGAACCAATGATTAACGCTGGAAAGCATGAAACTCTGCTCAGCAAGCTAGATGGCTGGACAGTAACAACACGTGATCTTTCACTTTCTGCGCAGTTTGAGCATACGCTTGGGGTAACAAAAGACAGTGTTGAAGTATTCACATTATCGCCTAAGAATTGGCATTTCCCGCCTTATAGCTAGATTCTTCGAACTCTCTTGTTTGGCGTCTTATGTTTAATTTTTCGCATTATGTGCATTGCGTGCTTTTTAAACTTCTGGTTCCCAAGCTTAAAACACACTTATAAGTCGTTTAAGACATCAAAAAACGCCAATATTATAAGATAGATAGTGAATAATTAGCTAGCAGGTTTTTTTGCCTTTTTCTATTAGTAAATTTCTTAAATATTTGTTACTAAAGTAGTATCCTAGATTCCAGAGTCAAGCGCACAGCTGTACGAACATTCTTTAAAAGAGTATA
>NZ_JACZHU010000096.1:0-3481 GCF_020278605.1 Wolbachia endosymbiont of Mansonella perstans
ATTAAAGGTTTAAGCCAATTTATCATGCTATTCTATTTTCCCTCCCAATAACGCAAGTTGATATTAATTTGACGTATTTCCTCAAAAGAACCCTCTAAGTTTTCTAGCACGGCTTGGATGTTTTAATTTACGTAGTGCTTTTGCTTCTATTTGCCTAATTCTCTCGCGTGTTACGTTAAAGATTCTTCCTACTTCTTCTAAGGTATGTTCTTTTCCATCTTTACCAAGACCAAAGCGCATTCTGAGAATCCTTTCTTCTTTTGGCGTTAAAGTTGCAAGAACATTAGTTGTAATACCACGCAAGTCAGCAAGTATTGCAGCATCTTCTGGCTTTGAGACCCGTTTGTCTTCTATGCAATCACCAAAGGTACTGCTATCATCTTTTCCTGTTGGAGCTTCAAGACTTACAGGATCCTTTGTTATTTTCATAACTTTGCGTATTCTTTCTAAAGGCATCCCAAGTTCCACACTCAATTCTTCTAATGTAGGCTCTCTTTCCATCTCATGAGTTAACTTTCTTAGTGTCCTATTAATTTTGCTGATAATTTCTACCATATGAACCGGTATTCTAACTACTTTAGACTGCTCAGGTATTGCCCTGGTGATTGATTGCCTTACCCACCAAGTTCCGTAAGTTGAAAACTTGTATCCGCGTTTGTAATCAAATTTATCCACGGCTTTCATAAGACCAATATTGCCCTCTTGTATCAAGTCAAGCAGAGCAAGACCTCTGTTTGAATATTTTTTAGCGATGGAGACTACTAACCTTAAATTAGCTTTAATCATTTCTTGCTTTGCCTCGGAGACTTCTCGTTCATGTTTTTGTATCCTTTTGATTAACTCCTTAAATTCCTGCACGTTATCTTCTTGTATATATTGCTTAATATTATTCACAGAGCAGGTGATACACTCAGAGTTACCTTTTATAAACCTTGTACATTTGATTTTTAATTCTTCTGTAAGAAAAATTTCATTTTCATTGGTCTTTAAAAAACTTCTCTCTTTCAATTCACGTTTTAAAAGCACTTCATTATAAACTTTGTAGAAATTTTCCTTGTCAATATTATATTTCCTAGCTTCAGAAATAAGATTAGCTTCCTCAAGCATTATAGACTTGTTTATATTATAGAGTTTTTGTGTAATTTGAGTGATAGCAGCGTCACTTAATTTAATTTGTAACGCTATGGACCATATTTGATTATATAAATCTTCATATCCTGACTCGCTAGGGGAATTTTTCCTTAGTGTTAATGCTTCATTTGCTAAAGTAATTATCTCATCAAGTGCAACTATGACCTTGGGCAATAAGTCGCTTTCCATTTCAAGAATAGAAACATTTAAATTTGCTGAGTTTATATCTTCGTTACCACTTTCTTGCTCATCATCACCCTTTTTACTACCTGCTTCATCATCTTCGCAGTGTTCATCATCTTTGGCATCTCCAGAATCCTCAAAGTCTTCAGCACTTTCTTCGCTATTCTCTTTGGGTATTGTATTAAAATCAGAATTATAAATTGCATCTAGGTCTATAATTTCCCTCAGTAAGAGAGCTCCGCTACTCAAATCATCACGCCATGCTTTTATCATTTTTAGTGTTACTGATGTTTCGATTATTGCACGCAACATGTTATGCTTTTCAGATTCAATTTTTTTTGCTATCTCGATTTCATCTGCCCTTGATAGAAGCTTTACGGAGCTCATGTCTTGTAGATAAACTCTTACCGGATCGTCGTTTTGCACTAAAGTTGTGGCAGCATTTGACAATGTATCATCGTCATCGAGTTTGCCATCATCATTGTTGGCAGAAGTATCTTCCTCATCTTCACTGCTCTCAAGTACATTAATTCCAGAATCTTGCAATATAGATATAGTATCATCTATGAAGTCAGATGAGAAATTTTCATCTGACAGTTTGTCATTTATATCATCAAGAGTAATAAAACCACCCTTTCTTATACTTTTGGTCACTAGATCCCTTATGATTTTTTTCTTACCTTCTGCATTATTAATAGTTGATATCATTACTTTTATATTTAAAACCCTTTCATTATTAGTAAATAAGCCTACAATAAGTAAGCCTATAGTTTAATTTTTAGCTTGTAACTACCTGTTACTTCATATAGTTTAAGATACTGTTAACTCACATATGTTGGTCTCAGTCAATTATTCCATATTTTTCTTCTATTTTTATTGCTATAGACAATCCAACTGAAAATGTTGCAATTCCAACTACTATGGCAGTGAGCATTAAAACATGCGGTATAGGATTGCTATACAAATAAAAATTTGAAACTAGCATAGGAGGCAAAGAGCTTTTTATATATCCTAAAGATATGTAAAATAGCAGAACAGATGCTTGGAAAACGTTTACCCCTATCATTTTCTTGATTAGATTCTTATCATTTATGATAGTATACAAGCCCAGCATCATTAATATAATAATAGTTGTATAATTACATAAAGTCATTGTTTTTTTATACGAGCAAAGCTTACATATATTATCAACATGGAGGAGAAGACAGTAAGTGCTACACCCAGTTCTACCAGGAAAATACCAAATTTTTGACCGTTAACGTTGTTGGTTAATAATATATCATAAGATAAAAAACTTTTGCCAAATAAAACTGTTAAAATACCCGTTCCTCCGTAGATTAAAATCCCTAGCATATTGGTAAGTTTAATTACAGAATAGGGTATTGCTTTTAAAGTTACGGACACACCAAATAACATTGAATACAGTATTATTCCGGAAGCAATAATTATTCCGGCTTGGAACCCCCCACCTGGAGTGTAGTCGCCGTGAAATTGTATATACAAGCCAAATAGGATAATAAAAGGCACCATTAAAAATGTTACTGCACTTAATATCGGATCTTTAATCATTTTCTTTTTCTTCTTTTAATGTTAATTTTATACAAAGTGCGGCAGTAAAGACTACTATAGTTTCCCCAAATGTATCATAACCACGGAAGCTTGCTAAAATAGCCGTCACTATATTAGGAATACCAGCAACTTTTTCAGTATTTTCTATATAATAAGGAGCAACGTGCAAGTGGATTGGAGCGTCATGGCTGCCAAAATCCGGCAATTGAGTTATAAAGTGCGATAAGAATACAGTCAAAAATAGAATAGAAAAAAGTGTTATAGGGTTGTGAGATAAATTTACTTTATGTTTTTTTATCAAAGAAAGCGCAGCAAACATAAAAACTGTACTGAGCCCTGCACCAACTGAAGCTTCAGTAATTGCAACATCAGGCGCGTTCATAATTAAATATATAAGTGCAATGAGTGAACTAAATGCACACATTAGAATACCACTTACAACTAAGTGTTTTGAAAGAACTATAAAAACCGTAACCGTAAGTAATAGAAAAAGTAATGTTACATTCAATATTTCTAGCATCTTAACCTTTTTTAGTTTTTCCCTTACTTTTATAATAAGTGCACGCTAAAATATAGCTGTTAGTTGAGTTAGCTATCC
>NZ_JACZHU010000097.1:0-1989 GCF_020278605.1 Wolbachia endosymbiont of Mansonella perstans
ATAAGAGAGGGTGGTAGAACTGTTGGTTCTGGTGTTGTTTCTGAAATTTTGGAGTAGACGGTAGTGACTGAAATAGAGCAAGTTGCATATATCATAAGCAAAGCTTTTGATTGTTCAAAATTAGAGAAATATGTTAGAGAGTTTGTTCGTGGATTTAAGGACAAATTTAAACATTCTGATGCAAAGCTATCAGGTCCAGTTGCATTGCCAAGAGATAATTTTAAATTCGATGTTGGTAGGTCTCCTCATGTTGATAAAAAATCTCATGAACAATTTGAAAAGAGAACTTCTGAGCGTCTGATTATTCTATATGGCCTTACCCCTGCTATGATGCAGATGCTTGGAGATTCATCGTTTTTTCCTCCCCCTCCTCCTGGTGTAGAAATTTACTTAAAGATTAAGAAAGTCTTTAGGAAAGGAAAATGAAAAGGATGAATCTGTTGAAAAGAATTGGTTTATTGATGACAAATATTGGTCATACTGCTATATACTCTGATAGTGGCTGCATGGTTGTAACTTTATTGCATCTGAGTGAAACTTGTATTGTTGATGTGAAAGAGCAAGATAAATGTGGTTATAATTCGGTTGTTTTAGGCACTGGAGATTTTAAAAATATTGCAAGGCCTCAGTTAGAATACTTAAAGAAGAGAGGAATAAATAGTAGATATAGATTATATGAAAGTAGATTGAGTGATCTCTCAGGAATAGAGTGTGGTAAAAGAGTGGGGGTTGACCATTTTGTAGTTGGTCAATATCTTGATATTATAGGTTATTCTATAGGTAAGGGGTTTGCTGGTGTAATGAAGCGATATAATTTCAGTGGGCTTGGGGCATCTCACGGTGTTTCTATTGCTCATAGGTCGCAAGGTTCTACTGGTCAATGTCAGGATCCTGGTAGAGTATTTAAAGGAAAAAAAATGGCTGGTCATTTAGGCAGCAGTAGAGTAACTGTACATAACATGAAAATATTATCTATCGATCATGAAAATAGTTTAATTGCTGTAAAAGGTAACAACGTTCCTGGGTTTAGAAATTCTTACGTCTTTGTGAGAGATGCAGTTAAAAAGCCTTTACATAAAGATATTCCTTTTTCGGTAGGTCTACTGTTAGACGCAAATGATGATAATGCTGGATGATAATGCTAGTGGTTTAGTAAATTAGTTATGGAATGTAAATTAGTTAATCTATCTAATGATAATGTAGGTATCGCTCAGCTTAACCCTTCGATATTTTTCGTTAAGCAAAAATTGGGTATTTTGCATGATATAGTTAGATGGCAATTAGCAAAGAGAAGAGCTGGTACTCACAAAGTAAAAGGCATCAGTGATGTTTCTGGTACAACAGCTAAGCCTTATAGTCAAAAACGCACTGGTAGAGCAAGACAAGGAAGCTTGCGTTCTCCTCAGTTTAGGGGTGGTGGGGTTATTTTTGGTCCTGTTGTTAGGAGTCATGCCTATTCTCTTAACAAAAAAGTACGCAAGTTTGGTTTAAAAATTGCTTTATCTCTAAAGTATTTTAATAATCAATTAATCATTCTTGATAATTTGAATATTGACGTGAAGAAAACATCTGAAATGTGTAAGTATATTAAAAATTTCAAATTTTCTTCCTTTCTGATAGTTGGTGATTATGGAGATGGATTGCTACGTGCTACTAGAAACCTGTATCATGTAAACTTGATCAAGCCTATCGGGTTGAATGTTTTTGATATATTAAATCATGAGTGTATAATGTTGACAAGTGATGCTTTAAAATATCTTGAAGGTAGATTATTATGATTAAATATAATAATATAATAAAATATCCTATAATTACGGAAAAAGCCTCTTTTTTAAGGGAGAAATTTAATAAATATTCTTTGTATGTTTCTGTGGATGCAAATAAGTACAAAATAAAGTTGGCAATAGAGTCTCTATTTAGTGTTAAAGTTTCCCCTATAAATATTGTGAGAGTTAAACCTAAACGTAGACGCTTTAAAGGCGTGGTTGG
>NZ_JACZHU010000097.1:1999-3428 GCF_020278605.1 Wolbachia endosymbiont of Mansonella perstans
AAAAAGAAAGTTTATTTTTCTTTAATGGGTGATCAAAAGTTAGATATAATGAGTGTTTAATATGGGTGTGAAATTTCTTAATCCTGTTACTCCATCCTCTCGTGGAACTGTGTTAGTAAGTAAAGTTGGTCTATCAAAAGATAAGCCAGAAAAGCTTCTTACATTTGGTAAAAAGTCCAGTGGTGGAAGGAATAATCACGGTAGAATTACAACTCGCCATAAGGGTGGTGGTCATAAAAAGAAGTACAGAATTGTAGATTTCAAGCGTAATAGAAATGATCAAGGTATAGTTGAGAAAATAGAATATGATCCAAATAGAAGTGGATTTTTAGCGTTAATATCATATAAGAGCAATAATACTAAATCTTATATACTAGCTCCACAAAACATAAAGCCTGGTGATGTTGTAATGTCAGGAGATGATGCTGATATATTACCGGGCAATTGTTTATCGTTGAAGTGTATACCTGTTGGTTCTTTTGTTCATGGTATTGAGCTGAAGCCAGGTAATGGTGCTGTAATTGCTCGAGCTGCTGGTTGTTATGCACAAATTGTTGGTCGTGATGGCAATTATGTTCTATTACGGTTGAGGTCTGGTCAAGTGAGGTTGATTTTGTCTTCTTGCAAAGCTACTATTGGTGTAATGTCCAATCCTAATCGTAAAAATAGAAAATTAGGTAAGGCAGGAAGAAGTAGGTGGTTGGGAGTTAGGCCTGCTGTTCGTGGAGTTGCTATGAATCCAGTGGATCACCCTCATGGAGGTGGGGAAGGAAAGACTTCTGGTGGGCGTCACCCCGTTACTCCTTGGGGTATTGTAACAAAAGGAAAGAAAACTCGGAAGAGAAATAAATTTAGTGATAAGTATATAAAGCAATTGAAAGGTTAGTTTATGAGTAGATCTGCGTGGAAACCACCTTTTTGTCATCCATCTGTGCTAAAGTTAGTGAATAGAGCTTTAAAGCAGGGTTCTATTAATAAGGTGATAAAAATTCATTCTAGAGCTTCTGTAATTCTTCCTAATTGTTTAGGTTTAAAATTTGCTGTTTATAATGGTAAAGATTACATTCCTGTTAATGTTAATGATCAGAATATGATAGGTCATAAATTTGGTGAATTTTCGCCTACTCGTAAATTTACTGGGCATAGTGGTGATAAAAAGGTAGCAAGAAGGTAATTAGTATGAAAAACAATTATACAGTAATTAAAGCTAGTTCTAGAGTTTTAAAATCCACTCCTCGTAAGTTAAACTTGGTTGCCAATTTAGTACGCAATAGAAAAGTTTCTTTTGCTACTGTGCAATTGAGGTTTTGCGAAAAGAAAGCTGCTGGCCTTATAGGGAAAGTATTAAATTCTGCAGTTGCTAATGCTCAATATAATTATGGGTTAGATATTGATAATCTATATATAAAGGAAGTTTCAGTAGGCAAAT
>NZ_JACZHU010000098.1:0-3421 GCF_020278605.1 Wolbachia endosymbiont of Mansonella perstans
GTGGAAAACAGATGTATATTTTGTGAAACGCAAAGTAAGTTTAATTGAAAAGATAAACAAAATAATTTCCAATATGGTAATAACCATAGCCAGTGCAGTAGCAGAAGTTGAATGGGTGTCCATTTTATTAAGCCAGGAGAAAGACAAAATTTTATTAACTATGCAAGTTTCGAGTGAACACAAGCCCTTAAGCAAATCATTAGGGGAGAAATTAAGCAAGAAAAGAGATGACAACTTAAATACAAAAGATATTAGCATCTACATGACCCACTTACTACTAGAGCATTATAATGCTAAAATACACTGTACTTGTGAAAACAACTTGTTGAAAATAGGCTTAACTTTGACTTAAAGTGATTCCACACTTTGTAAAAGCATATACAAGTGTCAACGCAAAAATTGAAACTTTCCACAGCACCTCAGATCTAGGCTAAGCGCACTTATCTAAAGCATGTACCAGCACTATACATGTAAATATTGTAGACCTCTTTACCTAAAGGCAAAGCACTTCCTCACTAGGAATATCAATAGATCTCTTTCATAACCAATTTATGGTAGGGAATCTTCAGGGGAAATGCAGATGAATGCTGCAGAATACTCGAGGAGCGTAAACAAGTTTTGACGCAAAATCAGAAGCAGGTTATGCAAGAGATCTAGTTTCTGTAATCACTCAAGTCTAATATTACCTTATCAATATACCTCTCATTCGCATTCTTAACAACGAATTTCACACCATTTTTGTACTTAACAACTTCATCTACAGAAGGTACCTTGCCAGCGACTGAAAGAATCAAACCACCAAGTGTGACATAATCCTCCTCAGGGCTGCGTAATTCTATTTTTAGATTTTCCTCTATGTCCTTTATCAGAGTCCTAGCTGACATCTCAAACTTACCCTGAGATAACTTTACAATTGCATACTCAGAAGGTTCACTTCCACTGTTAATATTTGATACCAATTCTTCCACAAGATCAGTTACTGAAATTAAGCCATCAGTTCCACCATATTCATCCAATACAACAGCCAAATACGATCTGGAAGATCTCATCTTAACGAAAAGGCTGGTAGTCTTCATCGAGGGTGGTACGAATATTACGTTTTGTGCAAGTTCCCTTAGACTAAAACCTTCGTCTTCGTTTAGGATAACATCTTTTACGTAGAAAAAACCTATCACATTATCAAAATCATTTTTATAAATTAACACCTTAGTGTGGTGAATATTTTTTATTTTCTTCATTACCTCGTGCCTACTCGATTCAATGTCCACTGCACATATTTCTGTACGTGGAGTCATCACATCAGTTATACTGCAGTCATGGAATTTTATTAGACCATTGAATATATTAAGATCTGGTAAATCCTTCATTATTGCTTCAGTTGCACACTCTTTCAGCATACGAGCCCTTTTGAAAAGAAACAAAAAAATTTTATATGCTACTCGTTTTATAAAAGTTCCTTTTTTACTCAACTTGCTTCCTACTAATGGTAAAAATATTTTTGGATCAGTTTTACCAAGAAAACTGTTGTTAAATGTTTAATAAGCATGTGAATAATGTCAAACCAATTTGTGGATTATCTGTTGATACCGGATACTAACAATTGATCAACAACTTTTTCACTGGTGCACACATAATTATACAACAGCGTACAATTGGAAAACCCTTTCCATAAGGGAAGATTACTAACAATCTGAACATTCCACTTATACACACAAATTACTAAGGAAAATCAACAATATATAAAAGTTACTAACATACTTATTCACAAGTCTAGCAATAAGAATTTTTACAGAATCTTAAGTTAATAACAGAACGTTGATAAAACTATTACTACTGTTACACTTTACTATATGAAAGAAGATAGATTAATCAAACTAAAAGGCAGTGAAACAACAGTAGCAAGAACCATAAGTGAGAGCAGGCAGGATGAAGAAACACCAATTTGGCTAATGCGCCAAGCTGGCAGATCTCTTCCTGAATACCGTAAAGCGG
The DNA here is from genome assembly GCF_020278605.1 of Wolbachia endosymbiont of Mansonella perstans. NCBI lineage: Bacteria > Pseudomonadati > Pseudomonadota > Alphaproteobacteria > Rickettsiales > Anaplasmataceae > Wolbachia > Wolbachia endosymbiont of Mansonella perstans. Next base: position 1,993 of record NZ_JACZHU010000098.1, read on the forward strand.
TAAAAAACGTGAGTGATTTTATGGAGATGTGTTATAACACAGATTTAATAGTGGAGCTGACACTACAACCAATTACAAGGTTTAACATGGATGCAGCGATAATCTTCTCTGATATTTTAATAGTGGCTGATGTTCTGGGTTGTGATGTGAATTTCACGCGTGGCGTAGGTCCAGTGATAAGGCCTGTGAAAGATTTTAAAGAGCTGGGAAGTCCACAAGAAATTGAAGCTAAGACCCTGCCAATTCTAAACGCTATAAAGAAAGTAAGGAGTTGTTTGCCGAAGGAAAAGTCTCTTATAGGGTTTGCTGGAGGGCCGTGGACAGTTGCTTCATACATCATAGAGGGTGGAAGCAGCAAAACTTTTTCTAAAGTGTTGAATTTCTCCCCTTCGAGCTTGGAAAAAGTAATCAAGCGGATAACGGATGCAACAATCTTCTATCTGATTAAGCAAATAGAGTTTGGGGCAGACGTTGTCCAATTGTTTGACAGTAATGCCGGAGTGTTATCGAAGGAGCTATTTAAGAAATATGTTATTGAGCCGACAAAAAAGATTACCTTAGCAATAAAGGGTAAATTCCCAAATTTTCCAATAATAGGTTTTCCAAGATCTGCCGGAAGTTTCTATAAGGATTACTGTGACCAAACGGGTGTATCCGCAGTGAGTATAGATTATGACGTTCCAATAGAATGGGCAAAAAGAAACCTGAAAATCCCTCTGCAAGGAAACCTCAATCCTAATCTTTTGGCATATAACAGAGCTAAAGCAATTGAGGAGGCGAAGCGTATAATAGATTGCTTTAGGGGTTTACCTTTCATATTTAATCTCGGACATGGAGTGCTTCCTGATACTCCAGTTGAAAATATCGCTGCATTAGTAGACTTAGTAAAGAACTGCTGATGTAATAAACTTCTCGCACATAAGCAGAAAAAGGTAATTATTTTTGGTGTTTTTCATAACGCTGCGCGCTCTTAAGTTGCTTTAATTATAAACATTAAGAAGTTGTATCTGTTCAGAGATGTGATAAATATTGGAGCAAAAGTGGTGTTATGTAAATAGTTGGCATGCAACTGTACGAACGTTGTGGTTTGAACCTACTACAAGGATGTCGTCCAAGTACCGACATACGGCTGTATGAACATTGTACTACTTAGGTAAGGTGTCATGCCAGTGCTTGACACTGGCATCCAGGAATTTTATTAAGTTATGAGTATAAAAGTTATATTTAAGTACGATGTTTTTGATGGTTATAAAAAGGCTGGGTCCCAGTGTCGGAGTACTGGCATGACACCCGTCTGTTGCGCAAATTGCCCGCTAAGTAATATAATCAAACTAGAGTGGCTGAAGCGCTATAGAAATTTTCCTGACGATCTCTCGTATGTAACACAAAATTGGAACACTTCGGTTTCAATGAGCGACTCTAGTAACTT
>NZ_JACZHU010000099.1:0-3395 GCF_020278605.1 Wolbachia endosymbiont of Mansonella perstans
TCAGTAACGATTCAACAGCTTTTGGCCAAGGTTGTAGACATAGCATACCTTCGCCTCCTATTTCTTGCCATAAGTTTTCAGCCAGATGTGGTATAAACGGTTCGATTACTCTGATTAATATACATATACCTTCATCAATAAGAGATTTTCCATTCTTCACATCTATTTCAGCTATTAAATTTGTCATTTCATGGAATTTTGCCACTACACAGTTTAATCTGCAACTTTCCAAGTCATCTGTAATTCCGTGTAAGAGTTTATGTATTTTTTTTCTGTATTCTAGAAGCTTAGCTGTAACATTTTCATTATCATAGTGAATATTCACAGGTCTTAGCTGCATTACCATGCGCCACAATTTATTTATGTAGCGAGAGCAACCTTCCACGCCATCATCGGACCATTCCATATCTTTCTCTGAAGGAGTATCAGATAATACAAACAAGCGAGCAGTATCAGCACCGTATTTTTCTATGATAAAGTTTGGATCAACTGTATTCTTTTTTGATTTACTCATCTTCTCGACTTTTCCAACTTGAACCTTAGCGCCTTGTGCCATCAATTCTTTTGCTTCTTCAGGAAAAAGCCATTTACCATTCTCATCTTTGTAAGTTACATGACAGACCATTCCTTGAGTGATCAAAGTAGAGAAAGGCTCTTTAATATTAAGGTAACCACATTTGGTCAAGGCACGGCAGAAAAATCGTGAGTAAAGCAGGTGCAAGATCGCATGTTCTATTCCACCTATATAATAATCTACAGGCATAAAACGATCGCACGCATCCTTATTGATAGACTTATTTTCACTACAAAATGCAGCAAAATACCAGGAAGATTCAAAAAAGGTGTCGAATGTATCAGTTTCACGCTCTGCTTGCTTTCCACATTTTGGACAATCAACGAATTTCCATGTTAGATGTTTATCAAGTGGATTGCCACCACCTTTAAATTCTACATCCGTTGGCAGAACTACGGGAAGGTCTTTTTCTGGCACTGGCACAGTTCCACAATCTTTACAATATATTATAGGTATAGGGCATCCCCAATAACGTTGCCTTGAAATTCCCCAATCATGTAAACGATAGTTTATCGTTTTTTTGCCTATTCCTTTTTCTTCAAGCTTTTTAATAGCTACTTCCCTTGCTTTTTTGACAGTTAATCCGTTTAAGAATTCAGAGTTGAACATCGCTCCATCGTCGGTGCATGCTTCTTTTAAGGTCTCTGTGGCTTGTGCACTTTCTCCACGAATTACAGGAACAATCGGCAAATCATATTTCTGTGCAAACTCAAAATCACGCTGATCATGTGCAGGGCATCCAAAAATTGCACCTTCTCCATACTCCATCAATACAAAATTCGCTATATAGAGCGGCAATTCCTTGTCAAGAAATGGATGTTTAGCATTCAATCCGGTGTAAATTCCAAATTTTTCGTCATTTCCCCCATTTGTGTTTATATCATCAATTATCATTTCAGCGCGTGAAGCTGTAATCCATTCATCTTTTTGCTGGATCCCAGTGTCGAAGTACTGGGATGACAAAACTTTATGAGCATCTGGAAGCATGATATCCTGTACAATAGGGTGCTCTGCTGCTACCGCAAGAAAAGAAGCTCCAAACAAAGTATGAGGGGAGGTTGTAAAAACCTTTAATTTCTTATTTAGACCAACTATTTCAAACTCTATGGTGACCCCTTCGGATTTTCCTATCCAACGCTTTTGCATTGTTTTGACTTTCTCTGGCCAATTTTTTAAATCTTGCAAACACTTGAGTAAATCTTCAGCGAAATCAGTAATCTTTAAAAACCATTGAGATAACTTACGTTTTTCAACAACTGTACCTGAACGCCACCCTTTTCCATCAACCACCTGTTCATTTGCAAGCACTGTTTCGTCTACTGGGTCCCAGTTAACCCACGACTCTTTTCGATAAGCAAGTCCGTGTTTTAGAAAGTCCAGGAAAAATTTTTGTTCGTGTTTGTAATAGTCAGGCTCACATGTGGAGAGTTCACGCTCCCAGTTATAAGAAAGACCTATAGATCTAAGCTGTGCATGCATATTATCTATATTCTCTTTCGTCCACTCCGCAGGGCTAATATTATTGTCCCTTGCTGCATTTTCAGCTGGCAACCCAAATGCATCCCAGCCAATTGGGTGCAAGACCTCAAATCCGTAAGCTCTCTTATAACGCGCTATCACATCTCCTATTGTATAGTTACGCAGGTGTCCCATGTGAATTTTTCCAGATGGATATGGAAACATCTCCAACACGTAACATTTCTCTTGCTTGCTATTTTCGCTTACAGAAAAATTCCACTTATCTTGATAAAATTTTTCAACGTTTTTAAAATCATATTTCATATAAATCCAAATTCAATTACGGTTCATATGCTTCAAAGGATTAACCGCTTGACCGTTATGCCGTATTGTGAAGCACATCTGCGGATCTTTATCCTGCGCACTTGACTTACCTGCGGATCCAATTACCTGACCCTGTTTTACTTTATCGCCAATTTCAACGTGTATGTTTTTTAGGTAGGAGTACACAGTTACATAATTATCTTTGTGCTCTACTATAATTAAATTTCCATACCATCTCAGCCCTTTGCCTACATATATCACTTTACCAGGTGCAGAAGCAACCACACTCGTCCCGCCTTGAGCAGCAATTTTTACTCCATCTCTGCATACTTCATCAGAGGAAGCAGTTGAAATAACAGTACCTTTAATTGGCATTACAAATTTACAATTTACCCTGTCAATTTCCACATTTTGCGCTTTATTGTTATCTCTATATACCTTATCCATGACAGCTTTTCTATTCTCTTTTCTTATTGAAGAATCAACATCCTCTCTAACTAAACGGTATTCCCTTGTATATTCTAGGTCTCTTTTTCCATAAAACTCTTCACCTTTAAGCAGCACAGGTGCAGGTTTTTGCAGACCGCAGCTTATTAGTATTGCCGATAATATAAAGAATGAGGCTATACGCAGCATAAATCTATTTAGATGATTTAAACTATATTAAATAGCATACTTTTGAAGGTAAAAAGATTTTCATGTTATTTTTTCTGTTGTTAATTTACTTCTTGGCATTTTATAATGGTTTATGTAAAATCATTCTAAAATTAGTTAAACTTACTCCGAAGAACAGTTGTAGTTTGTTTTTAGATAGGTTTGGTTGACCTTACCTAGAGAAAGTGGAAACAAAGATCACAGTTATTTATTTACGTCTCCAACTTTGTAGTTCATACATATAGACAAAGATTTACATTTCGTGTTTTATGTCTCTATACATTTATTGTAGGCAAGCTGAGTTGAAGCAATTATAGGAGCTTAAAGAAAAAAACACCGCTTCTTTTGTTGTAGTCAAAGGAAGGCATCGTATAGGAGAAAGTCG
>NZ_JACZHU010000100.1:0-3375 GCF_020278605.1 Wolbachia endosymbiont of Mansonella perstans
TACGCTGCTAGTATCTTTACCTTCACTACTATAAGTCCTTATTTTACCTCTCTTGAATTATTATGGAAAGAGCTATAACTAAATACTCATGTGCCTTTTTAATAAATTTATTCTCTATTTCTTTGTAACTGGTGTATTTTGTTGTACCTTCATTATCCTCACAACGAACTAAATGTTCTTTATGATTGGTGTGAATATTTTTATTCTCACAAGTCTTATTTCCAGGATCATGTTCCAGCACTATGTTTCTTCTTAATCTTTCTCCGGATAGATCATTAAGCTTGCCATAAATTGTGCTGCTTGTGAAATCACAGTATTGCCTTTTCTGCCAGCAATTAAGACAGGGCATTTCGTATTTTCTACAGCTTTCTGTGGATTAAAATCTAATCTGCAACGCCCAAACCAAAAATTTAAAAATTTTGTAAGAAGCCACCTAGTGAAAAAGCCCCCTACTCCATGAGGAAAGTTATTAGTTGCATCTTTGAGTAGACTAAAAGAATTACTATGAATTAATGTTAAATGGATACCCTGGATCCTCAAATCTTTTTAGAACTTTCGCTTGCAATTCCTCCTCCAAGAGAGTTAGTATCTAAAACTATGTTGTTTGGATGTAGCCATCTATAAGCAACTTGTTCACCATTGCTATTCTGGTCTGGATTAATTCTTTCCCATTTGTTAGAAAGTTATACAGTGCTACAGTCTTCTTTCTCTCCAAAAGGAACTTTATAATATCCTCTATATCTTTTTCTAACTCTTGATCGCAAGTTTCATTTATAAGCTCTTCCCTATAAAGCTTTATTCACTCAGAGCTGGCTTCGTTTTACAAAAGGCTTTTAACTCTATGTGCAACAAACTTTTCCTTAATAAAGTCAAAAAAATACCCATGATAAAACTATGATAAAACATATGGTAGCCAAAATTAATAATACCATTGATACACAAGCTAACCCCATAAGCACTTTTTTTGATTTTTGATTCTGGTACACCGAGTATAACGGCACAGTAGAAGCAGTAAACAATACGGCAAAACATAACCATAGTGATATTATCTTCCTAGTAAATTTTTTCTCTTCATCGTTCAGTTCTTCTTGAAAGAATTCTGGATTAACAATTCTAGAAAAATAAGGATAGTCAAAATAATGCTTAACTACATAAAATTCATCCTCTTGCTCTTTGGATTTGTCTTTACCAAGTGCATTAATCTTAATACACCCAAGTATCCCAAAAAAGTTTATTATGTATCTTACATTTTTTCTTGCTTAATGTTAGGATCAAGATAACAAATAATTTTCATTTTTTCATTAACAAACATCTAGCTATCTTAACACAAAAACTAAAGAAAGTTAAGATGGCTTTAAAACATAGTTTAGTATAGTAAAAACCTATAGGAAACTTCCCACAATTCCTTTCAAGCGAGTTTTGAACTTTTGAAATGCCACGACGTTGTTGACATGTCTGTCAAGAAATGATAGAGTATCTGCAAAACCTTCTGAATAGTCATTAATGAAGAAAAGCATTGTGCTTAGATATACCCCAGCCAATATTGCCCGTTTTGTATAGTAATTAAAATCTGTTGATTGATCATGGATGCCATACCAAATTGCACTAACAGTTCTGTATAAGAGTTTACCAGAAAAGTATGTATTCTTCGGCAATACAGAAAATAGTGAAATACTTTTTAAAAATTCTCTATAATTTGACAGTTTAGCGTAGTTTGAGAGGCGTATTTGAACAGCTAATTTTACCCGCTCCCGCACTTTCATATCTTCTAAATTGGAGTTTCTGAGCTTGGTTATCATTGAACTATTTAAGTCCTCTGCTATATACTCCAAAGCGCTATATATTCCATTTTGAAATTTACAAAAGCTATTGGCTAGGTTAAGGTATGTGCACACCTTCAATAAAGTTTCATCGCTTATTCCCTCAAATGGAATAACCCTAATCAGTTCGTCTACTACTGACTTTATTTCATCTTGTTCCATACAACATTATACTAAACAACACATGTAATTGTACCTGAGATTTTTAAACATTCTGCGAAATGTATCACCACGTTCTTCAAAACTTTTCCACTGATCAAAAGAAGAACATGCAGGAGAAAGCAATATCGTTACTTCCTCTTTGCCATTTATGGCGTCTTCGAAAGCCAGTTTAAATGCGTTTTCTAGATTATAACACTTCATACAATCTACTTTATTCTCCATAACATTTGCAAAAGCTTCTGTTGATTCTCCAATTAGAAAAGCTTTTCTAATTCTTGTAAAGTGCCTGCTTAGTGACTCTATGCCACCTTCTTTACTTCTTCCGCCAACGATCCAGTATATGTTTTTATAAGAGAAAATCGCTTTTTCGCTCGATTTGGCATTAGTCGCTTTGCTATCGTTCACAAAAAACACATTTTCTATTTTGCCAAGTAATTCATTTCTGTGTTTCAAACCTGGGAAGGATTTGATTCCATCGATAATAGTGTTGTTATCTATTTTAAACAGCTTACATACGGCATATGCGGCTGCTATGTTTTCCGCGTTGGATATTAAGTTTATTTTTATGTCATTTACTGATAAGTTATAATTCTTTAACTTTATCAAGTTTTTCTGGATCGTGGTACCTTTTTTGTCATACAAGTAGCTGACACTGGGATCCAGATAATTTTGTTCTGTACCGGTAATCTGTTCACTATAGTCAAGCAAATCATTACCTATCAATGATATTAGATCTCTTGTACCATCCTCTATCATTTGAGTAACTGACGATGGTTTTTCTTTTCTGGATCCCAGCGTCACGCACTGGAATGACGCCGGGAAGTATGTTCCTGAAATTGGAATTTTGTTCCCAGTAAATTTGTTGAATACATCAGCGGTAATTTCGTTATCACATCCTATCACGGCAATCTCACTACCGTTTATCAGTTTTAATTTAGTTGCTATATAATTCTCCATACTTCTATGTCTATCTATGTGATCCGGTGTAACGTTGAGCAATACTGCAATGTCTATCTTTGTTGTCCCAGTCATCCCTTTTGTCATCCAAGTAGCGCGACACTGGGATCCAGAAAAAAAAGTATGGATTCCAGAGTCACGAGCTGGAATGGCAGTAGGCATATCCATCAGCTCCAATTGAAAAGAGGAGAACTCAATTACATAAATTTCTGCGTCTTTTTCTAGATCTAAAACAGGAACACCTAAATTTCCACCAACAGCTACCTTTTTCCCTGCAGATTTTAATACGTGCCCTATTAGTGACACAGTGGTTGATTTACCATTTGTTCCTGTGACTCCTATTACTTTCTGGTTCTTAGCTTTAATTTCAAGGAATAGCTCGATATCCGATTTTATTTTACAGTCATAGCTTTTCGCAAGTTTCACTATCCAATGC
>NZ_JACZHU010000101.1:0-3152 GCF_020278605.1 Wolbachia endosymbiont of Mansonella perstans
ATTGTTGAGTAGATTATTACTTACTATCACTGCATCAATAATCTCACTCAGTTTTCGTGCAATAGTAAACTTACCACTACCTGGAAAACCGGTTAAGTAAACAAGAGTCTTGCTCATAATAAATACACTATTAGAAAACCACCCTTAAGTTATATATAAAAGGATATGTATTGTATATACTGTTGCATCAAAAGCATGAACAATTTGGTCTTAGTAATATCAAAAATAGTTCATGTTTAGAAATTTTGAGTATATAATTATAAACAAATTATATAATTTAAGATGATAGCTGGTGCATCTGGTGATACAGAATTAATAAAAAACACGATTGCAAGTATTATAGACCAAAACAAAGGTCATAACATAGTCGCCTTTGATGTGCAGAATAAAACCATTATTGCAAAATATATGATTATTGCATCTGGTGATTCGAGCCGCCATGTGAAAGCATTGGCTGAGCATATAATAAAAAACCTCAAGCCACATGATAAAGCAGACGTAGAAGGTATAGATGAAGGCAATTGGGTAATTGTGAATTTTCAAGGCATAATGGTTCACATATTCAGACCGGAAGTAAGAGAGTATTATAAAATAGAAGAACTGTGGAATTAGCTTTCCTTCATTTGTAAGACTAATAGATTAAAATCACTTTAATTAACAAAAGCAAACCATGAAACATAAATCCGAGTTTTTGAATTTTATCCAAGAAAGGGGATATCTATATCAGTGTGCAGGCGCTGAGGGGTTAGATCGACTATTATTGCAAGATAATCATATAATTGCATACATCGGGTTTGATTGCACAGCACCAAGTCTTCATGCTGGTCACCTAATTCAGATTATGATGCTACGCCACCTACAAAAATTTGGGTGCAAGCCAATAGTCTTACTTGGGGGCGGTACAACTAAGATTGGAGATCCATCTTTTAAAGATAAAGCAAGGAGCATCTTACCCATAGAAAACATCAAGCAAAATACATCTAGTATAAAGAGGATACTGGAGAAAATGGTATCTTTTGATGATGGAAAGACTGGTGCAGTAATAGTAAATAATGCAGATTGGCTGGACAATATAAAATACATAGATTTTTTGCGTGATATAGGAAAACATTTTTCTGTAAATCGTATGCTAAGCTTCGACAGTGTAAAAATTAGGCTCGATAGAGAACAAAATCTAAGCTTTCTCGAGTTTAACTACATGTTGTTGCAGGCTTATGATTTTGTTGAATTGAATAGAAAGTATGGCTGTCGCCTGCAAATTGGAGGATCAGACCAGTGGGGAAATATAGTAAGTGGAATTGAACTTGGCAAAAAGTTGAACTTACCTGAATTGTTTGGTCTTACTTCCCCTCTTTTATTGAATGCTCAAGGGATAAAAATGGGCAAAACTGGAAGTGGAGCGGTGTGGCTTGATAGTAATATGCTAAAGCCTTACGATTATTGGCAATATTTTCGCAATGTTGATGATCAAGATTTAGGACGTTTTTTGAGATTACTCACTGATTTGCCAATTGACGAGATTAAAAAACTAGAATCTCTAAAGTATCAAGAAATAAATGAAGCGAAAAAAGTTTTGGCAACAGAAGTAACAAAAATATGTCATGGTGAAAAAGAAGCAGAAATTGCACGATCCGCTGCAGTTTTGGCTTTTGAAAATGAAGATAGTTCATTGCTTCCTGATTATGTTACAACAAAAGAACAAGTTGCAAATGGCATACCCTTAGTAGACCTACTACACAATACCGGTCTTGAACCCTCAAAAGGTGCTGCAAAGCGTTTAATACAGGGCAATGGATGCAAAGTTAATGGTAATACTATAAACGATGTTAACTATATAATAAATTCCGAGAGCTTTAAAGATCAGCCATTCGTAAAGCTATCCGCAGGAAAGAAACGCCATATTAAAGTTGTAGTGGGTTAAACTTTGGAGTAATACTAATTTTTGTTATTGAAAAGACAAATAAACACATCATAAATTCGCTTAAACATCCAATTATAGGCAAAGAATGCTTTTTTCAATTTGTCTTTGCTACCATTAACGAATATCAGATACGTAATATTATAAAATCATCTGCAGGACCATATAAAAGTTGTAGCGAGTTAATAATTTTTTATGGAAGAAAAGATATGTTAGAAATTTGAAGGCTTCATAAAGGGGGTCAAAATGAGACTGTATCACAGAGATATCAAAGGCTTTATTAAAGAACCTTACCTCTTCAGAGGGAGGGACTATTTCAACAAGGGGAGAGTAGAAATTATATCTGTTGATGAATCTTAAAGCGAATCAAAGGTAGCTGGATCAACTGTATATCGAGTAACACTATAGTACGATGGTCCGTTCCTTAGTGGGAAGTGTTCCTGTCCTGCATTTGTATATTTTGGTCTGTGTAAGCACACGGCTGCAACAGGTTTTGCTCTGGTCAACCTCGATAGAAAAAAATACAGGTCATCTGTCCACTCTGAATATGCTGGCAGACAAGTTTGCCCTAAAAGGCTCAAAAAACAAATCAAGAGTTTATTTCAATAATTGTTTGTTTAAGTAAATCAACAAGACTAGTCCTGCCATCCAAGTAGCTATGAAAACAGGTTAAATGCAAAACTTGCTTAACAACCTTCGCTGTCACTCTTGTTATAGTATTGAAGCTATTATTTAATCTTCCAATTTGTGCAGGTTAAAATGACAAGAAAACTTGTATTTGGCATACTATTGTTTAATTTTTCGTATTATGTGCACTGCATGCCTAAAATTTCAAAATTTTCCATACATAAGCTGAAACGCGCTTATAAGTCGTTTAAGACATCAACCAATGCCGGATTTTAAAATAGAGAGTGGAATAACTAGCTACCTTAGGGTTCTATTGTCTTTTTTTGCCTGGCAAATTTCTTAAATATTATATCTTAGACCAGTTGTGTTTAAAAGCAGCTAAATTGCAGCGTTTAAGACATAAAATACTAATATTTAAATAAATACCAACCAGAGCTTCTTTTGTCTTTTTTTCTGCTTAGCTTAGATTATGCAAGAGATTTATTATCTCCTCAGTAATTTATCACGTGCTGCATTTAACTTTTGTGCAAAGTAACCTATTACGTTGACTGCAGGTTCATCTGTTCTACTTGATACAAATTCCGAAATTTTTTAACTTATATTTGCA
>NZ_JACZHU010000159.1:0-3102 GCF_020278605.1 Wolbachia endosymbiont of Mansonella perstans
ATTTTCCATGGAGGATATGTTTGGAATTTTCTACGGAAGATATTTTCTAGAACTTTCCATTTTCTGGAATTTTCCATGGAAGATATCTTCTGGAATTCCTGCAGAAGATATTTGCCGGAACATTCCATAATAGAATTTTTTATGGGAGATATTTTATGGATTTTACTGCAAGCAATATTTTCTAGAATTATTTATAGATGATGCTTTTTGGAATTTTGTAGAAGAGATATTCTCTGGAGTTTCCCATAGCAGACATTTTCTGGAATTTTCAATAGAGTATATTTCCTGGAATTTTCCATAATGTACATTTTTTGGATTTTTCCCCATTGGTACTTTCCAATGTGACCATTTTTGATGGTTGCGGAAATGTCATGTTTGTTATATTTTTACGCAAATATCGTGCACGCAAACGTCGCGTGAGCAAGAAATGTTGCGCTCGCAAACGTAGCATGTGTCGCGAATTTCGAATATCGCGAAGCTTCAAATAAAATAAAACGATTAAATAAACCGGTGTACAAATCAATCGTACAAATTGTATCAATGTCATGAATCATTCAACCAATTTTACGTTCCTCAAATTCATTGTCTCATGCGTTTTTCATTGTTATCTTTATCTATTTTCACATCCTTTCCTTCTTTTTATGGGACAAAACGCACTCGTACGCTAAATTTCTTCGTCTAAGAACCGATCTTAATTGCAGTGCTTGATGTTGCAAGCGGAGCCTTTTACTGCAAGCAATATTTTCTAGAATTATTTATAGATGATGCTTTTTGGAATTTTGTAGAAGAGATATTCTCTGGAGTTTCCCATAGCAGACATTTTCTGGAATTTTCAATAGAGTATATTTCCTGGAATTTTCCATAATGTACATTTTTTGGATTTTTCCCCATTGATACTTTCCAATGTGACAATTTTTGATGGTTGCGGAAATGTCATGTTTGTTATATTTTTACGCAAATGTCGTGCACGCAAACATCGCGTGAGCAAGAACCGTGTACGCAAATGTTGCGCTCGCAAACGTGGCATGTACAAATGTAGTGTGCGGAAATATCGCGTGGATAAATGTAGTGTGCACAAATGTGTTGTGATCATTTTCAATTTTATATAGGCCATGAAACTTAAAATATGCCAATAAAGTTAAATGCTTTAGTTAATTTTGAATCATATGGATGACAATAAATTGATAACAAATACGATGAGTATTTATGGCATATTTTTATTCGCACACTACATTTGTACATGCAACGTTTGCGAGGCAAACGATTTTTAATTAAAAAAAAAAAGCGAATAAAAAATGTTCTAGAATGTTGGTCAGTTTGTTATAAATAAGATATATCTTTATTTCGGCTAGTATAAATCACATATTTAACGACGTATCTCACATCTAACTCATTATTGCGGTCAATATTTTGTATCAGTTCTTTGCATCAAACAGCTCATCCCCGATAATCCATTTGAATTTGAAATTCATTACATTTCTGGAATTTTTGGACGCCTAACGTCAATCGTAATTAGCGAAATCACTGATTGAAAATTATTGAAATCACTGATTCGAAATGACGACGTGTATATTAAGTACGTAGGTGGCATAGATGTGCGTAACAGATCACCAATCGTAGTTAGTGAAGCCACTGATTCAAAATTAGATATTGAATGCAAATTTAAATTTACCACTTGTTAAGCTTTCAAGGTACCCCAACACGAATCACAAAGTCACAAAAACGCTCGCACACATCACATCTCACAATTAACAGCATTCTTTCGCTGTTACTAAAACTTGTCAATTATTTCTTTTAGTAAATTGTCTCCAGTTTACTAAAAGGGCTTAGTAAATGATGGATGACATTCATTTTGTCATTTGGACAGACCCAATTTTTTTTCTAAACAAATTTATGACAAATTTATTTTCATTCATTTCATTTATCCTTTAAGTGGTCAATCTTGGGAAATGATTCATTTTGATCAAATTCAATCAATTATATGCCAAGAATAAATTCATACCGGTCAATTTGATCGAGTCGCAAGAACATTAAATGTCAGAGAAGGATTTTTATTTTATTTTATTTTCCTTTCATTCACATCATAAAATAATCGCAATAAATAACTAAAATCAACAAACTGCTCCTAAAACCAATAAATCCATCCACCGAATCATATGCAATTAGTCATTTGCTGGTAGATGGGTCATTTTGCATCTGCTTAATTTTCTTCTCAAGCTGTTCCGGCTTCTTCTTCTCCAAATGTAGCATGCGCAGTGCAAAGGCCCGATTACCGAGTGGCAGCTCCTTGTAAGCATACTGCACGTTTTGCGTAGTGGTATGCTATATTTCCTTCGCCGGGTTACGCAGTTTTTTGGTGTAACCGATTTATTCGGCAGAACCTTAGAAGATTGTTTTCATTTTCTGATCATTAAATATGTTTCTTATTGAACTATTAGAAAGCTTTTTTCGCTAGAAGCAAGTTTCATGTGTGGAAAAATATTGAGGAATTTTCACCAAATTTCTAGCTAAATATGATTTGCTAATAAAAATCTCACTTTTAATTTAGTACCAATTCCACGACAAATTGAGCATCGGCGTTTTTTGAGTTTGTAATCGCCTCAAATATCAAAGAATATTATTGCGTTCGAGTGGAATTTGTTTCTTACCATAAAAATTCTTTTTCGGCCATTATTTAAGCGAAAATTATTTTTCACTCTCATTGCTATGCTATAGTGAACTTTTTCAAATGTTCTCAGTGAATATCTCTTCTTATGAACAATCGATGTACTATTTCAATGACGACTCAAACCGAGCCCCGATGTGATGATTGTAACCCAGTCCCGAAGCAGCCATAATCCGATTCATTTCCCCAACAAATAGTCGCAATCCTTACCGCTCATCGTGGTATCCGAGTTAGAATAATCCAAAGTGATTAATTAAGTAGTTTTTTTCACCTTTTATACCTTTATAATATGATGCATATTGCAATTTGAATATATGCAAAGAAATTTATTTTTCTTCAGCAATGATGATAATTTTCTTTCATAAAATTAGCATATTAAAATAGAGAAAAAGTGCTACTCATAATTTGCCTAAGTTTTCCATTCATCAAATTTTCTC
>NZ_JACZHU010000102.1:0-3098 GCF_020278605.1 Wolbachia endosymbiont of Mansonella perstans
CTCACCTTCTGATTCAGGATTATGTCTGCTCAATATGTTCGTTGAATCGCAAATTGCTGCAAGCAGGTCACCCTTATCACCAACTTCTTTTAAACGACTTATGTTAGAAGTTAAACCAACAACAGGCTTTGGATCAAATTTCCAATCGCCAGTATGAAGCGCGCTACCCACATTAGTGCTAACTAATATTGAATGTGCTTCGGGAATTGAGTGAGTTACGTTTATAAACTCAACGGTGAAAGGATCTAAGTTTATACTACCGTTTATATCCACCTCTTTCACAGGTACTATACTCTCTAGCCGAAACTCCTTTAGTTTTTCCTTAAGAAAATTAATCGTGAACTTTGTTGTGTATATGGGACATTGCAACTCTTCCCACGAATAAGGCACTGCACCGCAGTGGTCTTCATGCGCATGCGTAATTATTATTCCGAGCAAATCCTTTTTTCTTTGAGCAATAAAGTTCACATCAGCAATTAATAGCTCAATGCCTGGCATAGTTTCATCGGCAAAACCAATACCAAGGTCAATCATAATCCACTTACCTTGGTAATGATATAGGCTTACATTCATCCCAATTCTACCTATTCCTCCAAGCGGAAGAAATAAAAATTCGTTCTTGTTTATATTCATTAATTTTAGATTATTAAAATGCGAGAATAGCAAAACTTCGGTCTTAAATAAAGGAGTTTATTACTTTCATAACTCTAGGAACCTATTCATAATCTTTTCGGGAGCCAAAATAGCGAAAGTAAGAACAACCATTTGCAAGCTGGTGTTGAGTTTCCGTTCGCAATTTTTCCACAATCGCCTGTATTTCTCCAACTAAGCAAAAGATCTCTCAACAACTCATCTTTTTGGCAATACAGCAAAGGTATGTAACCTACTTCGCTTCATTACTTCAACAGTTGCACCAACAATAGCTTTTATTTGTGTTGTAAAATTTTCTCCTATTGTAGCCGGCACCAACCAGCATGTTTTTAACTTCAGAGAGGGTTGCTTTAGCATTTTCGACCATTTTCACAGCACTGCTACGGTCTTGCCTTTATTACATAAATTGCACGTGGCAAACCTTGTGAATCAACTCCAATATGACGCTTTATTCCTGAAATCTTTTTACCTGCATCATAACCCTTTTTTTTCAGCAGATTTTTAATGCTTTGAGAACCAATTATACAAAAACTAGTTTTCTCTCTTCGGCCTTTGGTGATACGGACTTCTCCAACTAATTTTTTTAACACACGTTCTAAAATACTTTCTGTACCCTCACTAGGCTTTTCACTCCATTTTTTTAAGTAGTTGTAACAACTTCGCCATTTGGAAATTCTTGTGGCAGCACTCTCCACTAGCAGGTGCTTTTTAGGACGTATAATACTTCACAAAATACTTCATATAAATCAAGTTTTCTTGATTTTGTTTCCTTCCTACTACTCTCCAGAATTGGTCTTATTTTTTCAAATTGCTCTCTACTTATATTGCTTGGATAATTTTCCTGTATAGATAACCTCATTATTAATCTATGCCTACTTTACCTAGATCTCTTCAAGATTTTAAACAGGTTCTTACAACTAAATTCTTGCTTGAGTATGTTTATCAGGATATAGGTGTACGGCATAATACAAAGTCATTGTTACGCTTATATGTTGTCAATAGTCTATTAATAATCTTATGGTATAATTAACTTTGAAGGCTTTAGTTAAAGGAGACTATGACAGAAGCAAATCCAATAGTTGCATTAAAGACTAAAATTAAAGAATTTGGTTTTAGTAAATAAAAAGTCGATATCAGTAATAAATCAGCAAACTCTGGTGAAACAATGTATTTCGATTTTCCAAGAATGGACTTTGTCATTAATGGAAAAGTTATAGTAAAGTTTTAACCTATGCGTTAATGGAAGGAGCTAAACATCGCAAAAGCAACCTTTTTAATAGTGACGATATATATAGTACTGAAACCGTAACAGAAAAACAAAGAGAAATAGATACAGATTATGGTAAAGCTTTTATTGATTTGGTGCTCAAAGATCCTGAAAAAGAACTCGTGCAGGACAGATTGAGTGAGTTGTGGAAGGATCACTGTAAAAACCCTGAAACTTCTGATTATCAGAAAACTGATTCATACAAGAAAGAGTTTGAAAGGTTTTATAATGCTGAAAGAAAGCATATGCATCTATTACCAAAAGTAGGAGATTAGGATAGAAATTATTGCCCGTTCATAAAATAAGTTTTTAAGGAAATGTTCCAATACACTGAAGCAGGTGTTCCGAGTAATCATATTTTAGAAAAGCCAGTCACTCATTGTAACCAAGCAGGATATAAAGCTGGCATACTTATTGAGTGTCACACTGCACTTAGCAATTATGAATTAATTTACTAAACCCTGAAAAAGTAATGAATATTGATGACACTGACTATAATAATGTAAAAGTAAAGTCCGATATGAAAATACCTGCAACCAAATTTAACAATTCAGGAGAAAAAATATGTGATCTATCTACTTCACTGGAACTTACACTTGAGCCTCAAGATGGAAAGGATGGCATAACCCATAAAAATGGTAAATTATCACTTACTGTCCCTAAGGAATTAAAAAATTACAAAGAGGGAGGCAGAAACTTGTTCGATGTTATAGAAGAGTATTTCTAAAAATTCTGCGAAAAGTTAGAATTTTAATTCGAAATAAAAACACAAATAGAGCATAATTTGGACAGTTCACTGAAAGTAAATACTCATCTAAAAAGTGTAAAACCTACTATTCGTAGTGGTAATTATGTCCTTGGTCATTAAAACTGTAATATAAACTCAAGTCAAGAAAAAGTCTCTAGGTCGTGGGTAGATTAAAACTTGACCTTACTCCTTTTTAACCGTGCTCGCACTCTAGAAAGTTACCTATTTTTCCAAAGTGTGGAGTACGATTTTAACTTGATGTTAAGGCGAATGGAATTACACCATTACGGTTTCATGACATCAGATCGCACCTTTCCATAGTAATCAGATGTTGTATTTTAACCTAAATGACCACTTTTATACTCACCACTTGATAAAATTCTAGATTCCAGCGTTACGCGCTGGAATGACAGGTCTATGGTACATCCAAGT
>NZ_JACZHU010000103.1:0-2997 GCF_020278605.1 Wolbachia endosymbiont of Mansonella perstans
TCAGCAAATTATTATAACGCCAATTTAAAGTATTATAGAGTCAAAACTTGCCACTTGGGGTTTCTTTTACCTTTTTTCTCATTTGGCAAATTTCTTAAATATTTATTATTAAAGTAGTATCAAGAATCCCTGTGTCAGCTACTTGGGTGGCAAGAACAGGGCTACTTGGATGACATCATAGGAAAACTAGAATGACAAGAAGGGGTGCCGAAATGACGCTATCCCTAAAATGCCCATGGCTTTAGCCATGGGCATTTCTTGTGCAGATTAGCTATTATGCAGGAAGCTCTTTTGATCTTGTTCAACAGTTTTAGGTGCTTTCATTTCACTAAACTTACTTGACACTTTATCGACAGTCCAAGTTATTGGTGTAATAACAAGTGCTGCAGTCCAGATGACAACTGAAATAATGTAAGATGAGACTAAACTTAGGAACTTAGCACAAGTGTCACCACGTTTTTCTGCTTTGTCCTGAAAATTATTAGCATACCCTACAAGAGATTCTGGACCGTTTTTCTCTCTGAGATACGAAAATAATTTGTGTGGCAAGTACGCAAGATATGCAGTCCCTGTATGGAGTACAAGTAATAAATTTGCGAAGCCAGCATAAAGCTCATTATGTCTCGTACCGTAAACTCTTTTTTCTCTTTTTCCCAAAGTTGTTGTTGAAGTATCAGCATCTTTATTCACTCCTACAATCATGTCTTTTACTGGTCCTATAACACTATCAATATAATAAACGGATTTATAGAAACAGTTCTGTGAAACTTTACTACCGTCATCTCGTTTTACAGCATGAACAGTCCCGAAACGAGCATATTGCTTGAAATTCTTATATGAACTCTTGAAGTCCTCAGATAGATTTGACACATTAACCTCCTAAAAAAATATAATAATAAAAAATGTATTTACATTACTGTACTATTATAACTTATTTTAGAATAATTACAATAGTTACATTAATATTTTAACTAAGTTATGTGTTGCACAAAAGCACTTATTACTCTAACATTGCAGTAGGTTAGAAATAAAGAGGTTTTTATGAGTTTTACTTTACCTGAATTACCATATGATAAAACAGCTTTAGAGCCTTACATATCTGCAAAGACTTTGGATTTTCATTATGATAAGCATCATACGGGGTATTTAAATAAACTCAACGAACTGGTTGAGAATACTGACTATCAGCATGCAAAAATCGAGGAATTAATAACAAAAGTTCATGGCAATAGCGACAAAGTGCCTATATTTAACAACGCAGCGCAAGTTTGGAACCACACTTTTTATTGGAGTTCAATGAAAAAAAATGGTGGTGGCAAGCCTCAGAATGATAGTATTCTAGCAAAAAAAATTCAAGACGATATCGGTAGCTTTGATAAATTCTATGAAGAGTTTTCAAGTTATGGAGTGAACCAATTTGGCAGTGGATGGGTATGGTTAGTGCTTGAAAAAGGAAAACTCAAAATTACCAAAACTCCCAATGCAGATTTACCATTGATTTATGATCAAGTGCCTCTACTTGCTATGGATGTTTGGGAGCATGCCTATTATTTAGATTGTCAAAACCGTAGAATTAATTATGTAAAAGCTTTCCTTGATCATTTGATAAATTGGGGTTTTGCAGAAGAGAATTTGAGAAAGAATACATAAAATGAATGTACCGAAGGTAACAAAATTAGATAATGGCCTGCGCATAATAACCGAGCAGGTACATGATGTTGACTCTATAGCTTTAAGTATACGAGTTGGTGTTGGCAGTAGAGCCGAAAGTGCAAGTCAAAATGGAATATCCCACTTTCTAGAGCACATGGCTTTTAAGGGAACAAAAACAAAAACTGCATTTGAAATTGCAAAAGTCTTTGATGATATAGGTGGAGTGTTCAACGCTAGCACCGGTAGAGAAAGCACTAGTTACTACGTAAAAGTCCTCAAAAAAGACATAAAAACTGGTATTGATATATTAATAGATATATTAGTAAATTCGACATTTCCAGAAGATGAATTGAAGCGCGAAAAAGGTATTGTAACACAAGAGATTTTTCAAACCAACGATTCGCCGAGCGACATCATTTTCGATAAATATTTTGAAGCAGCTTATAAAGATCAACCGTTTGGTAGGTCGATCTTAGGCACACAGGATACTGTAAAATCATTTACTCGAGAAGATCTAAATAGCTATATAAATGAGCATTACTTTGGCGAGAATACGATATTTTCTGTTGCAGGAAACGTTGAGCATGAAGAAGTTGTTCAGTTAACCAAAGATTTTCTCTCAAAGATTCATGCAAAAGAGCTGAAGAAAAAGCAGAATGCGAATTACACTGGTGGTGAGTATTTGGAGCATCGTAAACTGGACCAGGTACACTTGCTAATAGGTTTACCTAGTGTTTCTCACCATGACGATAGATATCACACATTTCGGGTGCTTGATTCTATATTGGGAAGTGGAATGTCATCACGCCTATTCCAGGAAATAAGGGAAAAGCAGGGACTGGTTTACTCTGTCTATTCATTTAATTCTAGCTACACCGATACAGGAATACTCTCCATTTTCGTTGGCACAGATAGTAGCAATTTAGATAAGCTTTTAAAATCCATAACGACGGAGTTGAAGAAATTATCTACGGGTGATCTGAAGGAAGAGGAGGTAAATAGGGTAAAAGAGCGAGTAAAATCCCAAATTTTAATGTCACGTGAAAGCGTCAGTTCCCGTGCTGAAGCATTGGGGCATTACTATGGCAACTATGATAGATATATCAGTAAAAATAAATTGATAGAAAAAACTAGCGCAGTTACCACTGCTGGCGTAAAAGAAGCAGCAGAGGAATTGTTATCTCAACATGAGAAAACTACTTTAGCTGCAATTGGAGAAATAAAATCGTTGCCAAGCTACGATAAAGTGGTTTCTATGCTTAGGGCTTAGAGCATGAGCTTCTCGCATAACTAGCTAGTTTTAGTATACCGTAAAATAAAAACAACTACTTAACACGTTCTGCC
>NZ_JACZHU010000104.1:0-480 GCF_020278605.1 Wolbachia endosymbiont of Mansonella perstans
ACTATAAGTCCTTATTTTACCTCTCTTGGATTATTATGGAAAGAGCTATAAATGTACAGATAACGAAGAAGATAGAGATACTATAAAGAAATCAATGATCAACAAGCGTACAATTTTTATGAGCAAAGACCAAGCTAATGAATTTATAAAGAACATTTTAGAGATTAAAATAGACAGTGTTGAACAACTGGGAAATACAGCGGCTGTAAAAAAACCGCCTAATGGCTGCCTAAAACCCTTATTTCCCACTCAAGTTCAACGTTAAACTTATCTCTCACGGCATCTCTTACTTTGTTGCCAAGATTTTCCAAGTCAGATGCAGTTGCATTATTATAGTTGAGTAAAAAATTACAATGTTTCTTAGAAATTTTAGCTCCACCGTTATCTAACCCTCGACAGCCGGATTTGTCAATCAGTTTCCATGCTTGGTAGTCTTTTGGATTTTTAAATATGCAACCAGCAGTCTTTCCTCTTATTGGT
>NZ_JACZHU010000104.1:490-2970 GCF_020278605.1 Wolbachia endosymbiont of Mansonella perstans
TTCGATAATTTCCTTTAGCCTTCTCAGTATAATCTCGTACTCTGAACTTACTCCTTTAAACTCAGCTTCAACGAAAATCCACTGCCCGTTTAAGCTATGCCCACGGTAAACATAACCCATCTCTTCGCTGAGGAATTCATATAGGTTTCTATCCTCTAAGTTTACTGCTTTTATTGAATGTACAACACTTGCGATATCACTACCATACGCACCTGCATTCATTTCTATCCCACCGCCAACCGTTCCTGGAATTCCAGCCAAAAACTCAAGTCCACTAATTTTTTGTTCCCCAGCAAAGTAAGCAAGATTGCTAAGTAGCGCAGCACCGCCTGCAACGATGGAGTTGTTACTTTTACATTTAATATACGCAAACTCCTTACCCAATTTCACTGTTATGCCTCGAATGCCACTATCTCGTACTATTATGTTGGATGTTGCACCGATAACATTGATTGGCAATTCAGTATTTTTAATCAAGCATATTAAATCTTCAATATCACGTGGTTTAAATAACACATCAGCTTGTCCACCGACATTCAACCACGTCATTTTAGACATAGAAATATTACAGCAATAGATTCCATGTACTTTAGGCAAGCTTACAAGCATTTTGATTTCAATTCTAATCCTGCATCCATACCTATTTTTTCTGCATCTTCTGCAAATGAAGTGCGTTCAGTAAAGTATATGTTTTTTTCGTCTGCTAACATACAACGAAGATGTAGTATATTTTCACTCACATATTCTGCCAAAGCTGCAAGTGGTGTGAAGCATGAACCATTCACTGTCTTCATGAAGCTACGTTCCGATTTTACCCTTATAAAAGACATATTATTAT
This sequence comes from Wolbachia endosymbiont of Mansonella perstans, assembly GCF_020278605.1. Lineage (NCBI taxonomy): Bacteria > Pseudomonadati > Pseudomonadota > Alphaproteobacteria > Rickettsiales > Anaplasmataceae > Wolbachia > Wolbachia endosymbiont of Mansonella perstans. Next base: position 1,329 of record NZ_JACZHU010000104.1, read on the forward strand.
TAATTTTCTCTAAAAGATCAATAATTTTTACATCATTTTTTCGACATTGAATGCAAATTGCTCCCTGCCCTACTGCACTTAACATAATTTTTGGTGGTAATACCTCTGTAACTAAGTGATGTTTCTTTAACCTTATGAGCCCTGCTTCGGCTAGAACTATTCCATCAAAACTATGATTTTCCAATCTAGTTGTCACATTTCCACGAAGTGGCACTATATTTAGATCTGGTCTGAAGTTTAGTAGCTGAACTTTTCTTCTTATTGAGGAAGTTGCAATCAATGCTCGTTGCGGCAAAAACTCAAGGCTATTATATTTATTAGAAATAAACGTATCGCATGGACTTAACCTCTCTAAAACACAAGGAATTGCTAAATCTTTCGAGAAAAATGCAGGGACATCTTTCAACGAATGAACTGCCATATCTACATTACTCTCAAGTAGTTCAGTCTCGATTTCTTTGAGGAACAGTCCTTTGCCTCCTATTTCGGCGAGGTTTGCATTAGTATACTTGTCACCAGAAGTTTTTATTTTAATGACCTCAGCAGATAAACCAGGAAAAGAGTCCAGCAACTTTTGTTTTGCCTCTAAAGCTTGAGCAATAGCAAGACTGCTTCCTCTGGTACCTATCCTGATTAACATATATATAGGCTATTAAAATTTCTTAGGTGAATACTACCAGTATCCCTAAGTAATGTGACACGAAATACTATAGAATTCAAGTCTGTGATTGCTAGATCCATAAGTTGCATTATCTGCATTTTATCGGCATATTATAAGGATAATGTAATGTAGATATTATGCCGATGAGGTTTATACCAAGCTATGCAATTTTTGTGTCAAAACTTGCTTTAAACTCCCGTGGCAATATTATAAACTTTGACTTTATCTATCTTGGGCACAATTGGACAAGTTTTTTTATTTGAAATATATCTTAAAATCAAATTTTTTAGGTAAAAAACTAATAACCAACAGCAAATTCTGAACCTACTTATGTAGCTTAGATACCAAAGCTCCCGTGACAGTATTATATATTTTGACTTCATCCATTTCGGGCAAGGTTAAACAAGCTCTTTTATTCGAAATACTATGGCTATGCGATCAAGGCTAACCTCAATTCTCTTGACTAATTTCTTTATTACACTACGTCTGTCTATCCAGTACAGTTGATCAAGCTCTGGTTTAATACTATAGGAAAACCTCTTTAGGCTGTTTGCAATACTACCTAACTTCCGTTGTACTACTTCCTAATCTTTTATCTTTTCCCGCTGCTTTTTAACTTTCTCCAAATCTTGCTTTACCTCTCTCATTCTTAGCTTAAAACATTCCTTATCCATGTGCCCTTTGTTACAATAGTAAGTGAACCTTCCAATACTCTACATTAACCCGATTTCTTTCTTCTCAAGATTGCACTCTGAAGTATAACTATCAATAAGTATTTCAATACTTCTATTTAACCTATCTTTCTGTTTCTCAAACGTTTCATCTAATGGTTTATCATTTCTATGTTCTAGAATTCTATATTGGTACTCCTTTATAATTTTGTTTGGCTTTTTTAATAAGCTTTTCACTTCTTCCCAGACAGGAGTTTCGAATATTTCTGTACGAATTAACTTACTACTACATATTTCGATTTCATCACAA
>NZ_JACZHU010000105.1:0-2942 GCF_020278605.1 Wolbachia endosymbiont of Mansonella perstans
GTTGATAATGGTGTGTTGAAAGTTGCAGATAATAATTGTAGCATTATGACGAACCAAGTTCAGATTTTTGATCATGCAATTCATGATGGGGAATCTCTTAGGAGCAAAAGGATAAACATGCAGTTGGATTATCTCAGTCAGTAAGTTTTTATCGTACATTGTTTGTTAATGGGGAGTAATATGGAAATTTTTCTTGATAGCGTTGATTTAAATGAAATTAAAGAACTAAAAGAGTTCATTGACGGCATAACAACCAATCCTTCTTTAATAGCAAAATCTGGGCGTAAAGATAAATATGAAAATTTAATAAGTGAGATATGTTCTATTATAGAAGGGCCTGTTAGTGTGGAAGTTGTTGCGGATAACCATGAAGATATGGTTAGAGAAGGTCTTAGGTTAGCGAAAATCGCTAACAATATCGTAATCAAACTGCCTCTTACACATGAAGGATTAATTTCTTGTAAAAAGTTGTGGACAGAACATAAAATATCTGTTAACATTACATTATGTTTTTCTCCTGGACAAGCACTGCTTACCGCTAAGGCCGGTGCTTGTTTTATTTCTCCTTTTGTTGGTCGCCTTGATGATATAAGCTATGATGGCTTGTCACTAATAAAAGATATATGTACTATATATTCTAATTACAGCTTTGATACCAAAGTTCTCGTTGCATCGGTAAGAAGTTCAGCACATGTAGTAGAAGCTGCAAGGCTTGGTGCTGATTCAATTACTATGCCGGCGAAAATACTTAGACAATTACTTAACCATCCACTTACTGATCAGGGGCTTGTAATATTCGAACAAGATTGGAATGCAAAACAATAAACGGTTACAGAAACGGGAAAACTTGAAGAGTGGAAACAAGTTTTGGCGCTAAATCAGAAAGCAGGTTGTTCAAGAGATCTATTGATCGGTTTTTCTTCTTTCACTATTAATAGATTTATAACGCAATTGAGCTTAAATATTCAATATGAAAAGCTTTGCACTTACTTTACTATTAGCTTCGCTTCCACTCTCAGCATCGTCTATAAGTACTGAGGGCATCAAAGAAAACTGCGATTACGAATATTACCCTAAATTGGATTATAGCTCTGCAGATGAGCTGTGCACTATAAAGCGAAATTATTACAGATATGGTGAGAGATTAAAAATGTTGGCAGACGAGAGAATAAAGGAGATAAAGGAAACTGCTTTAAACATTGGTAATAAAACTAGTGATTTATAAATTCACCATTTCCTCTGGTTTCACTATTCTTTCAAACTCTTTTTCAGTGAGTAGCTCAAGCTTCACTGCCGCTTTTTTTAGGGTGATATTTTCTTTATAAGCAAGTCTGGCTATTTTTGCTGCATTGTCATATCCTATATGCGTATTTAATACAGTGACTAACATTAATGACTGATTCAGCAGATCTTTTATCCTCTTTTCATTTGCCTTAATGCCAATCACACATTTTTCTGTGAAATTTAAACTTGCGTCAGCTAAAAGTCTTATAGACTGTAAAACATTGTAAATTATTACTGGCTTAAACACGTTTAGTTCAAAATGGCCGTTTGAGCCGCTAATGGTTACAGTAACATGATTTCCCATAACTTGAGCACATACCATAGTTACTGCCTCACATTGAGTTGGATTCACTTTACCTGGCATAATTGAAGAACCTGGCTCATTTTCTGGCAATATTATTTCTCCAATTCCGCACCTTGGACCAGAACCAAGCAACCTTATATCATTTGCAATTTTCATTAAACTGACCGCTACTGTATTGAGTGCTCCACTTAGTTCAACCAGAGCATCATTTGCTGCTAATGCTTCAAATTTATTTTTTGCTGAAATAAATGGAAGATTGGTAATTTCTGCCACTTCTTTAGCAAAATCTTCAGCAAAGCCTTTTTTGGTATTGAGTCCCGTACCAACCGCGGTGCCACCTTGTGCAAGCTCATACACATTGTTCAGAGCTGATTTTACTCTTTCTATTCCCTTTTTAATTTGAGCTGCATAGCCAGAAAATTCCTGTCCCAGTGTCAGAGGCGTTGCGTCTTGCAGATGAGTACGCCCTACTTTTATTATATTTTTAAATTCCTGAACCTTATCATTCAGTGCCTTATGTAGCACTTCAAGACTTGGAATGAGAGAACAATTTATCTGCTTTGCTGCTGCTATGTGCATTGCTGTTGGAAAAGCGTCATTTGATGACTGGCCAAAATTCACATGGTCGTTTGGGTGTACTGGAAACTTGCTGCCCAAATCACCGCTCAAAATTTCTGTTGCGCGATTGCTGATCACTTCATTCATGTTCATGTTGAGTTGAGTTCCAGATCCAGTTTGCCATACGATAAGTGGGAATTCGTCGTTAAATTTGCCGTCTATTATCTCCTGTGCAGTTGTGCAGATCGCACTTCCTACTTTTTCATCTATGGCGCTATGCTTCATATTCACACGTGCTGCTGCAAGTTTTACTATTGCTAACGCTTCAATTATAGGCTCTGGCATCTTTTCTATGCCAATTTTAAAATTTTCCAAAGAACGCTGTGTTTGCGCTCCCCAATAATGTTCACTTGGTACTTTTACCTCCCCTAAGCTATCTGATTCTATTCTAGTTTTTTTATCCATAGTTTTTCTCCTTGATGTCATACAAATAGCTGACACTGAAGTCTAGTTTCACTACATAAATTTTTCATGTTAATATCTCCATTTCTTGGTTAGTTAAATTGTACCGTATTGTATCTTAAACTGCAACTAACCTTTAGCTATAAATATTTAAGGAATTTACTAAATGAGAAAAAAGGCAAAAGAAACCCCGTTAGCTGGTTATTCACTATCTATCTTTTTAATTGGCGTTTTTTACTGTCTTAAGCACTTTAACAAGCGTATTTTAGCTTATATTAGGTAAAACCCTTGAAGTTTTATAAAGACACGAGGTGCACATAGTGCAAAAAATTAA
>NZ_JACZHU010000106.1:0-2929 GCF_020278605.1 Wolbachia endosymbiont of Mansonella perstans
AAATGGTAGTGTAATAAACATCCCAGGTTTAAAATAAGTTCCAATATAATGACCAAGAAATTCTACCACCCTTGCTTCATTGGGGTTATTAATGAAAAATCCTTGAGAAAGAAACAACACTGAAATAGCAGCAATTCCAAGTACAATTGTACTATCGTATACTACAAAAAGTACCGATAAAATTAATCCTAGCACTATTAGTGCAGGACAAACTCGGAGCTGACTTAAATTTCTATCATTTATCGTATTCTTATCAATATTGTCTTTAAACTTCTTTTTCACCTGAGCTCTCTCTGTTGAACGTTTTATCTATCTTATTTACAAATAGTTTAAACTCACTTAATTCGGGACCAAGTAGCCTCATTTTATTCTTATGTGCTATTGTAAGTGGATCAATGTGTTTACCATTATATATGATCTCGTAATGTAAATGTGGTCCTGTGGCAACACCAGTGTTACCAACATAAGCGATAACCTGTCCCTGCTTTACTTTGGAGCCTAATTTCACATCACTATTAAATTTACTCACATGTGCATAGCAGGTTGAATACCCATTTTTATGTTTTATTTTGATGTACTTACCATACCCTCCGTTATTTCCTATATATTCTATTACACCTTCTGCAGCGGCGTATATAGGAGTACCAAATTTAGCTGCATAATCTACTCCTTTGTGAAAAACAACTTTACCATGAACAGGGTGCTTTCTATTCCCAAATTTCGAAGATATACGATAATCTCCATTTAACGGATTTATAAAAGCCTTGCTACCTCTTAGGCTTATTCCCCCTTTATCAAAATATCCTTCTTGACCGTTTTGTGACTCATAATGATGTAAGTGATTAGCTTTTTTGTTCGTTGTCAGTGAGGTGTATAAAAATTTTTCTTCAGTCTTCTGATTACTAGGCAATCTTTCAAAAAGAACCTCCAATTTACTTCCTGGCATGATATCTTTTTTAAAGTCTACACCAAAATCCTTATATGTGTCGATTAATCTCATCGCTGTATTTTGGACCAAACCTTGTTCAATTCCCGTGGTAAAAAAAGAAGATTTTATGTTACTAGATATGAATAACAACCTTTCGTCATGTACTAAGTTTCCTACGTTGCTTTCTTTTATCAGAACAGCTTGACTACTTGAATCCATGACTTTTTTTTTTCTGATTCCATGCTGGAATGATACCGAGAGATCTGCAGATGCCTCAATGGTGTGTGGCGGTAAAATAAAAAGTAGTATGAATACGATTAGTTGCATAACTTAGGCTGCAAAATTATCACCAGCAAAAGTAAAATTACCTTCAACGTACTGTACATCATCATTACCTTCGAACTCTTCAACCAATGCAGATAATTTATCAATTAATTCCTTATCACTAACTTCAACCAGGTCTTTTGGTTGCCATGAAAGACGAGCAAGTTCTGGCTCTCCAAATTTTGCATAAAAAGCATCGCGCACTTTACCAAAATCTTTTACTTCACAGGTTATAACGTACAATTCTTCTTTGTTATTTTCCTCAACATTCAATACTTTTAATTCAATTCCATAATCAAACAAATCTTCAAAGTTTGCACCTTCTGCTTTATAGATGATTAAGCCTACATGATCAAAAAGGTAACTAACACTTCCTGTTTCTCCCAAAATTCCACCCCTGCGAGAGAACATATAACGCATCTCAGAAGCAGCTCGGTTGCGGTTATTCGTTAGAGCATGAACAATAAGTGCAGTGCCAGAAGGTCCATAGCCCTCATATTGTATTTCCTCATAATTTTCTTCTACAACACTGACAGTTGCGTTTTTTATTGCTGTTTTTATTTTATCTTTTGGCAAATTTTCCTTACGTGCAGCAAATATAGCAGAACGAAGACGTGGATTGAGTTTAGGATCAGGCGGCCCTTGCTTTGCAGCAACTGTTATTTCTCTAATGAGCTTCGTAAATTTTTGAGAGCGCTTCGCATCCTGAGCGCCTTTCCGGTATTTTATATTTGAAAATTGTGAATGACCAGCCATATTCAAGTAGTTACAAACCTAAATTATATATCAAAGTATAGAGAGACTAAAGCGAATTTTCAAGCTTGCTTCTCTCACATGGAACTTCGTCTTTCCTTTTGAAGTTTCCTGCTAATATACTTTCATACTGCTGAGCTTCCAGGTCAAGACCAAGGGCCGAATGAGCTGCTATTAAATAGTTAACAGATCTAGAAAAATAGCTAGAATCCTTACTGCTTGTTACATTTTGAAAACGCTTGATTGCTGCTAGATATTCACCCCGCCTTAAGTAGAACCTACCGATAGAATATTCTTTTGCTAATATATGTTCTGTGACTAGCTTTATTTTTTCTTTCATCTCTTCTGTATGTTCACTGCCTGGGAAGAGACTGATATACTCAGCGGCTAGCTCTAAAGCTTTATATGCCGTTTGTTGCCCGAGTTGTACTTTATTGATTTGCATATAATAAAACAATACCCTTAGGTAGTACACATACGGTAAATCTTCACCATTTGAATAAATCTGTATATAATCGTCCATATCACTTGCAGCACTGCTATAGTTACCCATATTGTAGCGAGAAATGCCAGATAACAATTTTGCTTTCATCGCCCAGTAAGAAAAGGGGTACAAATCTTCAATTTTTTGAAATGCTCTGATGGCTTGTTTATATTTTTTCTGGTCAAAAAGCTTAACAGCCTCCTCATATAGCTCAGTTTCACTTTTTTCGAGATGAACATTATTATTCGCATATGATTGCGTAAAGGAATAAATCAGAAGAATAAAACACGTGATTAAAGTCTTATACATGAGATTTTTTTGATCAAAATTAAAGTATAGACTAAATATTATCTAAATAAACAAATTTCTGAAAATAGACTTCTCACATAACAAACTTTTGACAGAGCATTGGTATTCAATAGAAACGAAAGAAACTACTT
>NZ_JACZHU010000107.1:0-2899 GCF_020278605.1 Wolbachia endosymbiont of Mansonella perstans
GCTATAAATATTTAAGAAACTTACTAAATGAAAAAAAAGGCAAAAGAAGGCTTGTGTGGAGAGTTTTGACTCTTTAATACTTTAAATTGGCGCCATAATAACTTACTGATGTCCAGTTTAAGCGTGATTTGGATGAATGTGGAAAAATTTTAAAAGACATGCAACTGCCATAATTTGATACAATCCACCAAAAAATACTCTGAGTTTTTTTACTGAAGTTTTTTATTGAGCCTGTAAATTAAAAACAAGTTTTGAGTTAAAAATACCCTTACTATTAAGGTAATGAAGTTGTTAGAATCTGTCAAGCAGTTTTTCATTCTGCTTCTGTGGCTAAAAAACATAAATCCAGCCAGCTGCCGCAAAGGTATTGTTTTTTATCTCATAAACTTGACACGAAGTAATATTGTAGTTAATAGTTAAATATGTTTACTTAAGTTTGTCGTTGATAACCAGGATTAAATATGTTCATTTCTGAAGTTTTTGCAGCAGAGGCAGCTAGTAATGCGTCAAGTGTTGGTGCGTCTTTTGCTAATTTTATCCCATTAATTTTAATAGTTGTGGTGTTTTATTTTTTTATTATCCGCCCACACCATAAAAGATTAAAAGAACTCAGAAAGATGATAGATCGAGTAAAACACGGCGATACTGTTGCTACTTCTGGTGGGATAATAGGCACAGTCAACAAAATTGACGAAGCAAATGCACAATTTATAGTAGAAATAGCACCAAAAGTTGAGATAAAAGTCCTAAAGTCCGCTATATCTGAAGTTCTAAATAAAGAGGCTCAAGCTAAACCAACTGAAAAAGGTAAAATTGAGAAGGACGACAAAAAGAATAAAAATCAGCCAGATAAAAGTAAAAAGGAACAAGACAATAAAAACAAAAATGCCTAATAACTCTAAAGAAAGGTTCGCTTGGTTGTGTGTGGAATACTTGGTGTAGTAAGTAGCGGTGATTCAGTAATACCAACTTTGCTAGCTGGGCTGCAGAAATTGGAATACAGGGGATACGATTCTTCAGGCATAGCAATCATAAATAATGAAGGCAGAATAGAAGTTAAAAAATCAGAAGGTAAAGCCGAAAGGTTATGTGAAGTTGTCGGTAACAGTAAGATGTCCAACAGTACAGTTGGCATAGCACATACTCGCTGGGCTACACATGGAGTTCCAGGTCTCAAAAATGCTCATCCTATTCATATAAATGGTGTTGTTGTTGCCCATAATGGTATAATTGAAAATTACAATTTGCTGAAAAGGAGCCTAGAAGAACAGGGAATGCCGTTTCATACTGACACCGACACAGAGGTCATACCAAACATGTTAACCCTATATCTCAATGGAGGATTGTCACCTGTTGACTCTCTATTTAAGTGTTTAAGTAACCTACATGGCTCGTTTGCTTTGGTCCTATTGTTTGCAGAACATAGAGATGCTCTATTTGTCGCAAAGAGAAACCTACCTTTAGCGATAGGCTATAACTGCAACACCGTATTTGCCGCATCTGACTCTAACACCTTAAATTCACTAGTGGACAGAATATCATACCTAGAGGATGACGACGTTGCAGTGATAAAATCTAGCGGGGTTAGTATATACAACAACGGTGCGCGAGTTAAACGCAGTATAGAAAATAATAGTTCAAGCAATTTTCTAATCAGCAAAAATGGTTACTCTAGCTTCATGCTAAAAGAGATTTTTGAGCAATCTTGTGTATTAAACAAAACAATAAACCACTTTTATAAAAAGTATACAGAGATAATATCTGCCAACAAAAAATTATTTTCTAGACTTAGTTATATTACCATAGTTGGGTGCGGGTCATCTTATTTTGCTGGATTAATAGCGAAATATTGGCTGGAAAGCATTGCACAAGTCCGAGTATATCTGGAAATCTCGTCGGAATTTAGGTATAGCAACATTAAGTTGGAGAAAGGAAGTATTGGACTATTCATCTCTCAATCTGGCGAAACTGCAGATACCATGGAAGCATTGCGCTATGCAAAATCACAGAAGCAAACAATCATTAGCCTAACTAACACATTCAGCAGCAGCATTGAAAGAATCTCAGACATTGTGTTACATACTCTTGCTGGACCAGAAATTGGTGTTGCTTCAACAAAAACCTTTTCTGCGCAACTTGCAGTTTTGGCATGCCTTACCTTAGAGCTTGCAAAAATAAAAGGTACGTTAGATGAAAAGAGAATAACGCAACTGAGCAATGCTATCAACTCTATTTCAGAATATATTGAGCATGTTTTAAATCCGATGAAGATACAACATATATCAGACAGTATATTAGAACATAGCAGCATCATTCTAATCGGTAGAGGAAGCTCATATGGAGTTGCAATGGAAGGTGCATTAAAAATAAAGGAACTTTCGTATATTAATACCATGGGTATTGCAGCGGGAGAGATGAAGCATGGTTCGATTGCTTTAATAGATTCATCTGTACTTGTCATAGCAATTATTCCATATGATAATTTATTTTTTAAAACGCTGTCCAATATACAAGAAATTATAGCAAGAAAAGGCAAAGTGATCGCTTTTAGTGAAAAGCAAGGAGTGTCGTTCTTAAGAGGAATTTGTAAAGACGTAATACAACTTCCAGACGTTGATAATTTCATTTCTCCAATCATCTACAGTATTGCTATGCAATTTCTTGCTTACACTACTGCAGTCAAGAAAGGATTGGATGCTGACTGCCCAAGAAATTTAGCTAAGTCTGTTACGGTTGAGTAGTTCATTTATAGTTAGGTATACAACTATATAAACATTGTAATATGAACATAGTAAACAATGCCATTCCAGCACCTCTTTTCCTGTCATTCAAGTGACTTTTTTCGTCATTCCAGTACTTGATACTGGGATCTACCATATTAAACATCAAGATAGAAATT
>NZ_JACZHU010000160.1:0-530 GCF_020278605.1 Wolbachia endosymbiont of Mansonella perstans
TAATTTTATTTTTTTATCTTTTATAAGTGTTTTTGTGCTTGGTTTTATTTGTGTCTCTGAGTTGCTAAGTAGTTTAGTTTTTTATAGTTGTCTTGTTGTTTTTTTTAGTGTTTGTTTTTTTTATTCTGGTAGATTGTTGTTGCTATATGTTTTTTATGAATTGACTATATTGCCTATTTTGTTTTGTTTGCTTGGTTACGGACGTCAGGTTGAGAAAATTAGGGCTTGTTATTATTTGGTTTTTTATACTTTGTTTTTTGGTATACCTTATTTGTTTTTGTATAGTCATGTATTTTATTTTTTTAATTTTGTTTATTATGATTTTTTTGTATCTTTTGAGTTTATTTTTTTATTGAGATTATGTTTTTTAGTTAAGTTTCCTGTTTATTTTTTGCATGTTTGATTGCCTAAGGTTCATGTTGAGGCTCCTACTAGAGCTAGTATGATTTTAGCTGGTGTTATATTAAAGTTAGGAGGGGTAGGTGTTTATCGTATTAGTAAGTCTTTGAATTTTTTTGGTATTGAGTTGT
>NZ_JACZHU010000160.1:540-2838 GCF_020278605.1 Wolbachia endosymbiont of Mansonella perstans
ATTAGTATGGTTTTTTGTTCTTTTATTTGTATGGTTCAGAGTGATTGTAAATCTTTAGCTGCTTATTCTTCTATTTGTCATATGGGGTTTGTTTTGTTATCTCAAGTTAGTATGGTTTATTATGGTAAATCTATGGCTTTGGTTATGATGTTGGCTCATGGGTATACTTCTGTTTTGATGTTTTATTTTATTGGAGAATTTTATCATATTGCTAGTAGTCGTTTAGTTTATTATTTGCGTGGGTATTTTAATGTTAGTATGTTGTTTTGTTTTGGATTTTGTTTAACTATGATTTCTAATTTTGGTTTTCCTGGTTCTATTTCTTTTTTTTCTGAATATTTGATGTTAAATTTAGTTAGTTCTGTTTATTATTTAGTTTCTTTTTATTATTCAATTTATATTATGGTTTGTTTTTTAGTAGGTAGTAAGGTTAGTTATGTTGTTGATAGTCGTGTTGTTATTTGTTTGCCTTTGGTTTTAATGGCTTATAATTTTTTTTGATTTGTTTTTGTTATTTAATATGAATGTTTTTTGTGGAATGACTTTTGGTAATGTTTTAAAGCAGAGTATTATTAATACTGTGAATCATAAGACTATTGGTACTTATTATATTGTTCTTGGTTATTGGGCTGGTTTAGGTGGATCTGTTCTGTCTATGATTATTCGTTTTGAATTGTCTAGTCCTGGTGGTTATTTATTTTTTGGTAGTGGTCAGGTTTATAATTCTGTGTTGACTATGCATGGTGTTTTGATGATTTTTTTTGTTGTTATGCCTATTTTAATTGGTGGTTTTGGCAATTGGATGTTGCCTATTATGTTGGGTTCTCCTGAAATGGCTTTTCCTCGTTTGAATGCTTTGTCTTTTTGGTTTACTTTTGTAGCTTTGTTAATAGTTTATCAATCTTTTTTTATTGGTGGAGGACCTGGTAGTAGTTGAACTTTTTATCCTCCTTTAAGAATTGAAGGTCAACCTGAGATATCTTTGGATGTTATAATTTTAGGTTTGCATACTGTTGGTATTGGGTCTTTATTAGGTTCTATTAATTTTATAGTTACTGTTCAGAATATGCGTTCTATTGCTGTTACATTGGATCAGATTAGTATATTTGTTTGAACTTCTTATTTAACTTCTTTTTTGTTGTTGTTGTCTGTTCCTGTTTTGGCTGGTTCTCTTTTATTTTTGTTGTTGGATCGTAATTTTAATACTTCTTTTTATGATACTAAGAAGGGAGGAAATCCTTTACTTTATCAGCATTTATTTTGATTTTTTGGTCATCCTGAGGTTTATGTTATTATTTTGCCTGTTTTTGGGATTATTAGTGAGGCTGTTTTGTTTTTGACTGATAAGGATCGTTTATTTGGTCAAACTAGTATAACTTTTGCTTCTATTTGAATTGCTGTTTTGGGTACTTCTGTTTGAGGTCATCATATATATACTGCTGGTCTTGATATTGATACTCGTACTTATTTTAGTGCTGCTACTATGATTATTGCCATCCCTAGAGCTGTTAAGGTTTTTAATTGGTTAGGTACTTTTTTTGGTACTAATCAGAAGTTTCAGCCTTTGTGATGTTGGACTTATAGTTTTATTTTTCTTTTTACTGTTGGTGGTTTAAGAGGTATTATTTTAAGTGCTGCTAGTTTAGATGTTGTTTTACATGATACTTATTATGTTGTGGCTCATTTTCATTATACTTTGAGTCTTGGTGCTGTTTATGGTATTTTTTGTGGTTTTTGTTTGTGGTTGCCTTATATATATGGTGTTTCTTTTGATGGTACTATAATAATTTCTGTATTTTTATGTTTTTTTATTGGTACTAATATAACCTTTTTTCCTATGCATTTTGCTGGTATGCAGGGTATGCCTCGTAAGATTTTGGATTATCCTGATTGTTATTCTATATTTCAAATTGTTTCTTCTATTGGGTCTGTTATTACTTTTATTGGTTTTATTTTATTTAATTATTTGTTAGTTGATTCTATTTTTTTTTCTCGTTATTTGGGTATTTCTTTTTATAACGGTCATAGTCCTGCTTATGTTAGTAATGTTCCTCCTTTGCCGGATTCTTTTGTTGAAGAATGTTTAAATGTGGGTGTTCATTGAAAGGTGTTGAATAATAATACTCCTTCTTATAGTTATCGTCGTGTTGGTTATGGCTATTATAGAAAGTGTAGATTTAGGTTAATTATAAACTTTTAGTTTTCAAAACTAAAGATATTATTCTATTTGAAATTTTACGATTTTTTAATTTTGGATTTTAATTTTATTTGTTTTATTTATTTTATATTAGTATTTTT
>NZ_JACZHU010000108.1:0-2741 GCF_020278605.1 Wolbachia endosymbiont of Mansonella perstans
TAGAGTTAGTTATAACTATTACTTGATCGCAGTTGTTTTGGTTAGCAATCTTCCTATAATGCCAACTCAAGCTATTTGTTGAACGTGAGTCTATGATAACAAAGTTGTTACCAGTACCATGCATTTTTTTCAGGACTTCGGCCATTCGTTATAGAAGGATATTTCCTCTACTGGCCTTCTTGTCTTTTCCTTAACTTCAGCACCCTCTTCTTCGTAACCAACTGCTACCACTGACATTACATAAAAATCACCAGGTATGTTGAATCTTTCTATTATTTTATCCTTATCAAATTTACCCATTTGATGGGCCATTAGGTTCATAGATGCAGCCTGCAACATAAGCGCATAGTTTGCTGCGCCAGTATCATGCTTAGCCCAGAAATTTTTTCCTTTATCCAGCTTTCGAAAATTTTTAGCACTTAATGATATAATTAGAACCTGTGCATTTTTTGCCCATTTTTGGTTAGATCCATCAAGACAACTCAGTAATCTTTCCCATGAACTTCGGTTATTTTGCTTGTTGCATATAATATACCTCCAAGGTTCGTCACTAAAACATGAAGGAGAAAATCTTGCTGCTTCTATCAGCATATTGATCTCTTCCTGATTTACTACTTTATTCGGATCGTATAAACGCCCGCTATGTCTTGCTTTCATCAATACCAATAGATCTTGTTTATTTATCATTTTTATTTAGGTATATAAATTAATCTATTGTAGCACAATATAAGTAAGATTTAAATTGCGAAATTCCATAAATACATAATACTATAAATATATTTCATTTGGAGTGGTATGTTTACAACACAATATAGTAGCAAATCAATATTGGTTGAAATTTTCTTTTGCGTCTTATTCTTATTGCTAATGACTCAAATAAGAATACCGTTGCAACCTGTGCCTATCACATTACAAAGTTTAGGAGTGATGTTTATTGGGCTCAAATTTAACCGCAAAACGGCATTTTATTCCGTGCTTATATATTTATCACTTGGTACAGCAGGGTTACCAATTTTTGCGGATTTTTCCAGTGGTTATCACACTCTTCTTGGACCAACAGGTGGATATTTAATTGGCTTTTTAGCTGCTGTTATGGCAATGGGCAAAGTAAATGAGTTACTAGACTCCAGATGTGGATCACTTATGCGTAACTCTCTAAGTTGTCTGGCTGGCACAGTTGTAATCTTTACCTATGGTGCCAGTTGGCTTGCTATTCACATTGGTCTGAAACAGGCAATAACGGTTGGTGTTCTGCCATTTATTCTGCCTGGTTTAGTAAAGACTTTTCTACTAGTGGCGGCTTTACAATATTTAAAAAAATAGTAAGATTTTGCCCTCATCATTTTATGTGCACCCTTGCATTTCGAGGATATGGGTACTCTCGGAGCTTTGTAAAAAACTATAGAAAGATATTAAATAAGGTAATCACTGATCCCAGTACTCGAATCAAGGTAGTTGGTGATCTTGATAGTATCTGCAATGCTTGTTCACATCAGACTGAGCAAGGTGAGTGCACCACACAAGCTAAAGTCTTGGAGCTGTACAGAAGGCATATGGAAGTTTTAGAGATAAAAATTGGAGAGACTTTAACCTGGAACGAAGCAATAAAAAGAATTAGAGAGAAAATGTCTCTAGAGAAATTTGACTACACATGTGAGAAATGCAACTGGTAACCATATGGAATGTGCAAAAGTGCCCTTTTGGATTGCCGCCTCCAGATAATGTGCTAATTAAGATATAAAGAAGGGTACCATCCAAGTAGTCGACATTGGTATCCTTATGTCATCT
Source organism: Wolbachia endosymbiont of Mansonella perstans (assembly GCF_020278605.1). NCBI lineage: Bacteria > Pseudomonadati > Pseudomonadota > Alphaproteobacteria > Rickettsiales > Anaplasmataceae > Wolbachia > Wolbachia endosymbiont of Mansonella perstans. The sequence continues at coordinate 1,789 of NZ_JACZHU010000108.1, forward strand.
AAGTAGCCCTTTCTTATCGTTCCAGCTTCCTCTTCTTGTTACTCCAGGCTCCGATACTGGTATCCAGTCTTTCCATAACAATTAAAATGTTATGTTTTAAATTAAGACTGGCTACTTTCTATGCTCACAAAATTAGTTTGCTTATAAGCAAGCAAACTTTCCTTGATTCCAGCGTTACGCGCTGGAATGACAGAAAAGCGGGGCTGTTACCTTTTTTGATAAAAACAATCCATTCTCTTCTACAATGATATGTGTAGGAGCTGCTGGGGGAGGGATAATATCTTTAACAGTTTATCTTAAGTCTTTAAGATCTTCCACTAACCCTTCATAATTTGCATCAACCTTCACAACCAGCTCATCAAGCCTACTTTTCCCTTCTGCCAGAGCATTATTTAATTGATTAATAGACTTGTTATTGTTGTCCAGTACGTCGTCCAATTTAGGGACAAATCTATCGTTTAAATCCTTCATTAACTTATCTAAAACCTTATGAACATACCCAACTTGTACATTATTTCCTCTCTCCTCCTCGAAAGATAGAGGTCTGTGTTTAACTTCTATTCTGCCTATTGTTTTGAGATCGTTTTCACTCTCTTGTTGATTGTCATTATTCATATCAACCTCTGTAAAAATTAAAATTTTAAAATTTGTACTGAAATAGCATGTGAAGAAAATAATAGCCCAGTGGGCTATTATTTTCTTCATGTAATTTATCCCCACTAAATGTCTTCACCAATTTTGTCTTCTTCTAAAGTCTATACCTTAGATTGTAAATCATCGAGGCTTTTTATTAGGCCACTATTGCTATCGCCAATGTTAGTAATTAGTTTTTCAACCTACTTTTTTCTTCTGTTAGTACAGAGTTTAGCTTAGTGACTAGCGCTTTATTAATTTCTCCAATTAACTTGTCCATAGCACCTTGAACGTAACTAATTTGTGCTACTTTGGTTTTT
>NZ_JACZHU010000109.1:0-2713 GCF_020278605.1 Wolbachia endosymbiont of Mansonella perstans
CTATACAAAGAGGAAGCTATTTTTGAATACAAACTTGAAGAAGGTATAAAGAAAGGTATAGAAGGAGGAAAAATTGAAGTGCAAGGGCAATGCCGGCCAATAATGTTGATGTTGTGATACTACTGTCAAATTTACTGCTCTTTCTATTAGTAAGATTAAAGAATTAAGTAAAAACCAGTAAACGGTTACGTTTTCTTTATAAAGTGTGCAATGTTATAAGTACAATCAATATGCCGTTACCAAGACTCGAACTTGGGACCTCGTCATTACCAATGACGTACTCTACCATCTGAGCTATAACGGCAAGATTTATATATAATGATAATGAATAACACAAAAAAGAATAAGGAAAAGGAAAAAGAGAGAAAAAGATTAGCAAAAGCTTTAAAGCAAAATATTCTAAAAAGAAAAAAGCAACAACAGGGTAGAAAAAATGCCAGAACTACCGGAAGTGGAAGTAATATCTAACTTTTTGTTTGATAAAGTAAAAGACAAGCAAATAAGCAGTGTTACAGTTAATAATTGGAATTTACGTGTACCGATAACAAAAAATATCGATGATGCGTTAAAAGGTAAAACTATAAACAATATCAAGCGTAGAGGTAGATACATAATCTGGAATACAGACAATGATATAGCCGTTATCATACATCTTGGCATGAGCGGAAAGCTTATATATGCTGAAGATAATCAAATGCAGAATAAACATGATCACGTGATATTTTTGTTTTCCGACAATGCTTCAATGATCTTTAATGATCCAAGAAGGTTTGGGTTGGTTGTCGTTTTAAGCAAAGCACAAGAAGTAAATTTTTTTAATGACTTTGGAATAGAGCCCTTAACGGATGAATTCAATGGAGGCTATTTGAAGAAGCTACTGAAAGACAAGAAAGCAAATATCAAATCAGTATTAATGAACAATAAATTAATAGTTGGTGTAGGTAACATATATGCTTCTGAGAGCTTGTTTAGAGCCCGCATATCACCGCTTAGATCAGCACAAGATTTAACATACAGAGAGTGCGAAAAAATTGCCACTGAAATAAAAAATACTCTAAATGATGCAATTGCTGCAGGTGGTTCAACGCTGAGAGATTATGCGCAGCCATCTGGATCTGTCGGATACTTTCAAAACAGTTTTTACGTATATGGTCAAGTTCAAAAACCTTGCAAAATTTGTAATAACACCATAACACTTATACGACAAAATGGCCGTAGCACTTATTTTTGCAATGTATGTCAGAATTAAGATTCTATTCTTTGGTATGACATTTTCACCTAAAAAAGACCCGTTTGATTTGTTTTCAAAGTGGTACAAAGCAGTGCTCAATTCTCCATGCAAAGAGCCAACTGCAATGACGCTGGCAACTTGTAGCAAAGACTGTATTCCATCTGCAAGAATGGTATTGCTAAAGGAATATAGCAAAGAAGGCTTCGTATTCTTCACTAATATAAATAGTAGAAAAGGAAAAGAATTGACCGAGAACCCCAAAGCTGCATTAGTATTTTACTGGATAGAGTTTTCTAGGCAAGTGCGAGTTGAAGGAGATGTAAAGCTCCTATACGGTGAAAAAGCTGACGAATATTTCTTCTCTCGAGCACGCGATAGTCAAATTAGTGCATGGTGCTCAAAACAATCGAGCGTTCTGAAAAATTGGCAAGATTTTAAGCAAGCTATCGAACTAAAGGAAAAAGAACTTTATAACAAACAAGTTCTTCGCCCTGATTTTTGGATGGGATTCTGCGTAATTCCAAAAGTAATTGAATTTTGGCAAGAAGGTGAACATAGAAGACACACTAGATTTAGATACATCCTTGTTGAAGAAGGCAACTGGAAAATAGAGCAGCTGTATCCTTAACCATGCAACATAACTGCATGAACATTGTTATTTGATAGTGATCTTCACTGGAAAATAAGGCAAAACTTGCTATAACATACTGTCTTTGAAAAAAAATGTCCGTGCAACTATGTGCTGCACACTGGAATAACAGAAAGCAAAACCTTACCTGGTTAGTTTACTTTCTGCTTTCGTGAAGAAGAGCATTCTATCACTTTTTCAATCATAGGTGATAGAATATATTCATTCACTTTTTCAGCTATTGGCTCAATAATATACGCTGTTGCAAAAAGCTTTGCATTGGCGCTATGGCTACTATCACTGCGTCTATTAAAACTGCAGATCCTGCTCCAAGCATTGCACAAGGAAAAATAACAGCTGCAGCAAGACCAACTCCAATTGCGGTGCTTGTAGTGCACAACCAAGCATGTGTGAAAAGATCTTCTTTGGAAAATGTTCTTTCTCTCGTACTATTTGTATATACTATATACAAATAATATTGCAGGAACAGCGGCAACAACCTCACCTATTACCACAGGTAATAAAGCTGTAAAGCTTAATCCCAAACCCATAAGTGCTCCTATTATAGCCCATGCTGCCTGATAGTATAGAAAATTCTTTAGCCTCTCCCTTCGTATAACCACCCCTAATTAGTAAATAGTAACGTTTTCTGTAGAGTTTTAAACCTCTCTATTGCTATTATAATTAGGTTAATTGAGTAAGCAAAGTAATTTCTTTATGGAGTGGCCTTGGCGAAGGAACGGAATAAGGACCTTGACTTACAATCACCCCCAACCCCTATGATGTTATCCCAGTGCCTCCTTTTTTTGTCATTCCAGTACTTGATACTAGGATCTACCATATTAAACATCAAG
>NZ_JACZHU010000110.1:0-2599 GCF_020278605.1 Wolbachia endosymbiont of Mansonella perstans
AATAATAGCTTCAATGTTATAATATTGGAGGAACTTGTCAAGTAGTTTTTTGTTTCTATTGGATGACATTATGACTTTTTTCCACTGTTGTCTATTCACCTTCTGTATAGTGGGAATTGGTATCAGTTCTAGAACTATGTAAAAAGTCCAATATGATTACCGTAATAGTAAAAGCATGAATAAAAGTATTTCATCATTTGAGAGAAATCTATTTTCTAGGTTTGTGAATTTCTCTGAAAGGTAACTTTTTGTGCTGCCTTGGGTAAGATGAACAGTAATAGGTTAAACGGAAGAATAGTCTAGAAATAATGGGTCTAATAGGTGACTTTATACTGTTGTTAAAATCCATATCCATATGTTAAATGCAAAGCTTAAAAGCCCAGTTAGTATAGGTACTGTGTTTGACACTCCTTGGTCAACATCCAAAACAGCCAAATAATGGATAAAGATATAGAGGAGAGTAGGAAATGCTTCAATGCTGCCGTCCACTCATTAGATTTTGGTAAAAATTCAAGTGTGTTAGGAAAAATGATACAATGAAGTATGGAAGTACAATACCTAAGCCAAGAAATAAGAAAATACTAATAAAAGTAAGTATTGATGACTGAATAAAGGCAAAACCTATGGTAGGTGCCATAAAAGGTATAATGCAGGGAACTACAACCAGAGTAAAAGCGTTCCACTGAAAAAACTACCATTAGCTTCATCTAAACGAGAAAAGATAAAAGGAATGTCAAACAAGCCAAAGAAACATAAGCCTATTGTAAACATTACATATAGTAATATTAGTACAAAAACAGGAGATTGTGTATGAAAACCCCAGTCCACTGCACGACCTATGTTACGTAATGTTAATAGCATTAATGACAATATCAACATGCTAGTCAATACTCCAAGAGTGTAGGCTATTGACATTTAGTTCCGGTTTAAATGAGTTGCTAGGGCCATTGATGATTGCTGCTGCTTTTAGAGAAAGAATAGGAAAAACATAAGGCATAAAGTTAAGCATTACATCACCGATAAACGCGTATGCTGAACTTATTAGAAGCTCCAAGATTTTACATATAATTAAAACTATATACGGTTTGAAGTAAAAGAATCTACTTAAATAGTCAATTAACTTTTTGTGCTGGTATGTTAAAAATTTTACACTCCTGTGCTGATGTATCGAAATTTTGTACTTTTCGAGCGTGACTCAGTTGGTAGAGCGTCAGTTTGTGGATCGCCAATTTGATCCTGGTCACTTATCCCACTAAAATTTTTTGCTCTACAGAAGTATAAGCGTGAGCATGTTTTATACATACTCGCTTAGTGTATCCGTTTAGGGGCACGGCTAATGTACAAACATTGAGGCTAAAGTGATGTCATGTAAGTAGCTAACACTGGAACTTAGTAGTTTTTCTTACAATTTTATCAAAATATTAACTTTAACATAAAATAGCCTCTCACGCCTAATGAAACTCACTCTCTAGTATGCTCTTTTGGTTTATGATTTACTAATAGGGTATTTTCGGACGTAATTAGATAAAAATACGGATATGTTTTACATTTCAAAAAATTGTAATAGCATCTGAAATGCTGAAATTAATGAATTTAAAGGAGAATGGGAATTATTTGGTAACTTAGCTCCAGAGCGTTTACAAATGCTCAAAGAAATTGCAACAATTGAAAGTATCGGTTCTTCTACCCGTATTGAGGGAGCAAAACTATCAGATCGTGAAGTTGAACGATTACTACCCAAGCTTGATACATACTCATTCCGTTCTCGGAATGAACAAGAAATAGCAAGATATACATATGTATTTGAAGAAGTATTTCAAAATTTTGAAAACATGTCATTTACAGAAAACGTTGTAAAATAGTTTCATATCTGATTTTTACAATTTTCACATAAAGATCAAAGGCATATGGGAGAATATAAGAAATTTCCCAACCATGTTGAAGCGTTTGATAAATCTGGAAAAAGCTTAGGCATAATTTTTGAAACATCTTCTTCATTCAAAACAGTGATACAGATGCAAGAACTTATCTATTGGACTAGCCAGCAATTAGAAGTGAAATCGTTACACCCTCTATTAATTATTGGTATCTTTATAGTGACTTTTTTAGCTATCCATTTCTTTCAAGGTGGAAATGGAAGATTATCACATATTCTTATAACTTTCTTGTTGCTAAAGTTAGGATATACATACGTACCTTATAGTTCTCTTGAAACTGCAATTGAAAGTAACAAGGAAAGTTATTACTTAGCTTTGCGTCGTACTCAACAGTCTTTAAAAACTGGTAACTATGACTTCAGTCCATGGCTTATGTTTTTCTTAAGATCACTGCAAAAGAAAAAATCTTGTCTTAATCAAAAGGTGTCACGTGAAAAAATGCTAAATCTCTGTTTCCCACCACTTTTGGCTAAATATTAATTTTACTTAGCAAACACGGACGTCTTACAATGAAAGATTTAGAAAATATTACTAAAGCAAACCGAAGTACCTTAAAGAAGCATGTATCTAATCTTGTAAAGGATAGTTACATCACTCAGCATGGAAAAGGCAAAGCAACTTGGTATGTGACTCAATGAGATATATATTCATTTGAACTGTAG
>NZ_JACZHU010000111.1:0-2570 GCF_020278605.1 Wolbachia endosymbiont of Mansonella perstans
TTTGCTAGTGCAATGATTTTGGTGCTACTCTCTATAACCTGCATGACTGGTTCAAGACCTGCAATGCCAACTATTGCAATAACTGAGAGATCAACGGGCAAAGAAGCAACATTTGCTAGACCTTCAGTGCCAGCTTCTATTTTGATGTTTGTATCAAGTAGACTTTCTTTTAAATCTTTATAAAACCTTTCATCAGAGATAGCAACGTATTTTGCATTTAGCAGTTTTGCTTGATACGCTAGTAGAGCAAAATTCGAATGGGCACTGAGTACTTCTACCTGGTATTCTTCTCTTTTCTTCAGTAGCAAGTCTATAGTCTTTTTTCCAATACTTCCTGTTGATCCTAAAACTGAGACCTTCTTCACTAAAACGCACTCATGTTAATCAAACGAGCTAAACCTGTTTTCATTTGGCAGTTCCTGGACTTAACTACCAAGCTCATGTCCATGGTCATTGCCAACAGATGGTGAAGGACCGGGCGAAAAAGACTGACCATGGTGATCACCTGCATCATGCATGTCGTGTAAACCTTCAGCGCTGTAAGCAATTTCGTTGTTAGCATGTGGATAATCGCCAGGATGAGGTCCCCCATCAACGTAACTCATGCCTATCCCTTCCAATGGCATATCTTCCCCACCTCCACCACCTGAAAAATGTTCTGCAAGGCTTTCAAGAAATTTTATGCCAAACATATTACCTGATTTACCGAACAACGTTACTAGGCTACTACCATTTACCAAACCTTCAAACACGTTACAGTAAGCAGGAATTGCTCCTTCATGAAAGTTGAACAGCCATTTCATTCCATCTACAATTGTTGCAATAGAGTCACTATGACCAAGACCAAAGCCACTCTTTTCTTCTTGGTGTTCTTGATGTTGTTGTTGAGCTTGCCACTCTGCAATATTTGGACCTTGAGCTTCAGTCATAAACTTTATTCTAAACCTTAAACTACCTGTATTTTACCACAAATATTGAAAAATATCAATAGGGCTACCATTTTATGAACGATAACACGCTTTTAAGCGCTTATTGATGAGACTAGTGAAACGGTTTTACGATAACCGCAATAATTGTAATTATTATCAATACTGTAACGACTTCATTTAAAATACGGAAATAAACGTGATTTTTCCTATTTAAGCCCATTGCAAAATTTTTCCTGTACTTTGCAAGCAGTCCATGAATAACAAACATAAAGAATAATGCTAGTACTTTTATGTGAAACCACCCTTCGCGGTATGCCTCTCTCATAACCATTAATGTGATGCCAAAACCAAGCGAAAAGAGCATTGCAGGGTTTATGATAAATCTTAGAAGTCTTTTCTCCATTATTTGAAGTAAGCCATCGTTTTCCGATCCTGGCTTTACAGCTGCATGGTAAACGTAAAGCCTCGGTAAATAGAGCATACCTGCCATCCACATTATGACAGAGATAACGTGAAAAGCTTCAAGCCAGTGGTAATAATCCATTACAAAACGTTAAAATTTCTGATATTGTCTGAGTTTAATGAAAAAGAAATAGATATGAAAGCGAAAAATTTCACTAAAAAACAGGTGATTGGATTCTACAGAAAAATGCTACTCATACGCAGATTTGAGGAAAAAGCAGGACAGTTGTATGGAATGGGTTTAATATGCGGATTCTGTCACCTATCGATTGGACAAGAGGCAGTTGCAGTTGGGGCACAAGCTGCATCAAAGTCCGGTGATGCTTTTATCACAAGTTATAGAGACCACGGTTTAATGCTGGCATGTGGCTCTGATCCAAATGTTGTAATGGCAGAACTGGCTGGTAAAGAAATGGGATGCTCAAAAGGCAAAGGTGGTTCAATGCATATATTTGATATTGAAAAAAATTTCTTCGGTGGACATGGAATAGTGGGTGCACAAGTTCCAATTGGCACAGGGATAGCATTTGCTAATAAATATAAGAAAAAAGATAATGTAGTATTCACGTATTTTGGCGACGGTGCTGCAAACCAAGGACAAGTGTATGAATCGTTTAATATGGCAGCTTTATGGAAGTTACCTGTAGTTTACATTATAGAAAATAATGGATACGCAATGGGTACTTCTGTCAAAAGATCGACTTTAGTAACTGAGTTGTATAGGAAAGGAGAGGGTTTTGGCATTCCTGGAAAGCAAGTTGATGGAATGGATTTCTTCTCTGTTTATAAGGAGGCAAGTGAGGCAGCTAAGTACGTGCGTAGTGGAAAAGGGCCTATCTTGCTTGAAACGAAGACATATCGATATCGCGGTCATTCAATGTCAGATCCTGCGACTTATCGTTCAAAGGAAGAAGTTGAAGATGTGAAGCAAAACCACGATCCTATAAGCACTTTGAAGAAGTACATGGTAGATAATAAGATTGCTTCAGAGGAAGAATGCAAAGCAATCGACAAAGAAGTGCGCGATTTAATGAAAAAGTCAGGAGATTTTGCAGAAAATAGCAAAGAACCAAATGTTAATGAGTTATATACTGATATTTACAAGTCTGTCAACCGTTAACTGTAAAAAACTACTTAAAGATTCCTCCGGTTTCCTTATCATAGTATTGAAGCTATTAT
>NZ_JACZHU010000112.1:0-2519 GCF_020278605.1 Wolbachia endosymbiont of Mansonella perstans
CTCTAACGATAGACCTGATTCCCTCTTCTGTAATAGAAATTTTTGGACTTTCAAGCAATCTCTTATTTAATTCGTTAGCTAATCCTTTAAATGATTCTTCTAGGCTACTTTGTGCTTCAGCATTTTGCTCATCTACAGTTTTATACAACCCCTTGTATATCTTTTGTAATCCACTTCTTCTTCCAGTAAATGTTCTAACTGGATACTTCATATTAAACCAAATAGGTTCTTTATGAAAATGTGCTTGTTGAGTATTATCCTAAGCTAACTTTCCTCCCATCATGCTGTCAAGCCTTTCCTTTATTTCCCTTAACATCAGTTTCATCCTGCTGAAAGTACTAGCCCAGTGCTATACTTTTTCGAAAAATTCTCCTCCTTCTTGTTGAAAGGAAACGTCCTTCTCTATCCTTCATCCAACCCAATACTATCATAAAAAACGCACAGTAAGCAAATTCATTGTCACCAAAGTACTTAAACCTTCTAGCCAAGTTATCACTTATCTCATTTTTGATTAACTTTTCTAGCTCAGCACTATTAGGCAACTTACTACAAACACTAGTTCATTTAAAAAGTCTCTTATCTCTTTATCGCTTACTTCGCTACCTTTAGCACTTATTCCTTGCTTTAAGCATTGAACAATACTATTACGTAAGTCTCTAAGCTTATACTTTGCACTATTGCCTATATTCAGAAACTCATCCTGTGTTTCTATTTTTTCAACTGTAACTCCCTTGCCTGCTAGACCTTCATGATCAAAATCAGCATTTATAACAATAAAAAAATCTTTTATCTTATCTTTAAACTCTTCATTGCCTTGAATTTCTAAAAAGGCAGCAAAGTGTTTTGCTAAGTTAAGTCTACCACTTTTTATTAATTAAGTCAACTACACAGATCTTTTTACTGCCGTCTTATTTATGTTTAACTTGTATAAGCATATATACTGTTGTCCCATTTTGCTCATACCGGAAAACAATATCGTCAAAACTCGCAGCTGATTCCATTTCTGTGGCTAAGCGGAAAGGATATTTTCTGTCCACTGCAGGTTGAGAAATAGCATTAGCTACCTTAGTTGGTAGATATCACCATGAAAAGATCGTTTTTTTCCAAAGCAAGATAATATTCAGATATCCTCAATCTAACATAATCTTAAAAATAGTATCAGCAAATGGTAAAAAAGTAATAAACATTGATATACAGATACCTTAGCGTGAACTTGGAAATACTGCAAAATGTGTGTCAAAAAAAATCCTCTCAGGCTGCATTAAATACCTCAGGTAGAGGTCGTCCATAAATACCGAATTGACCTTACCAAAAAAAAGGCACACACATTGAGCAAAAATGGGCTGATAAGTTGGACTTGAGTTATGTTAAACAGTATACGGACGGAATGGGATTCGAACCCATGGTACGCTCATCACGTACGTCAGTTTTCAAGACTGGTGCCTTAAACCACTCGGCCATCCGTCCACTTCTTTTTTATCACAACATCTGATTCCAAGCAATCTATAAAAATTTCACTTGCCCACACAGAAATTATTGAATATATCATCCAATACTTCTTCAACACTAATAACCCCAGTTACCGCACCAAGTTCAATTGCTGCAAGCCTTAAGTCTTCAGATATTAGCTCAATTGGATTGTCTATGTTAAAACGCTGTAAATGCTCTATAGCTCTCTGCATACAATTTCTATGTCTTTGCCGAGTAATCAGAGGAGCGTTTCTATTGCAGCCCAATTTTTCCTCTACTTTTTCTTTAATCATAGAGATCAGCCTATCTGTACCTATTCCTTTTAAAATAGAAATAGGTAAAAAATCTATGTTGTTGATTTTTATGTTGTGATTATCGTTAGCATCATCAGCTTTACTCAGCACATAAATGGTGTCGCTATTAACACTGCAATCGATATTGTGACACTGTTTAAAAGAAAATAATTCTATTCTTAAATCAGCTTCACAAGACTTTTTTCTCGCACGACTTATGCCTTCTGATTCTACCGGATCTAAGCTCTCACGAATTCCGGCAGTATCAGAAAGGATGATCGGGTATCCGCTGATGTCAATATGAGCTTCAAGTACGTCCCTTGTTGTGCCTGCATATTCAGAAACAATAGCGATGTCGCGTTTGGCAAGAAAATTAAATAGCGTTGATTTACCAACATTTGGTTTGCCAGTTATTACAATATGTAAACCCTCACGCAATCTTTCACCACGTCTATTATCATCTAGGTGATCTTGTATTGACTGCACGAGAACTTGCACTTCATTACTGACTTTTTCTAGCTCGTTTCTTTCTGTTATAACATCCTCTGGAAAGTCTATATATGCTTCGATTTTAGATTGCATTTCTATCAATTTCTGTCTCCAACCATTATATAACCTTTCTAATTCTCCTGACATCTGCCTGATTGCTTGCTTAGCTTGCATTTTTGTTTCGGCATCAATCAAGTCGGCAATTCCTTCTACCTGTGTTAAATCAAACTTGCCATTTAGAAAGGCTCTAAGTGAGAATTCTCCAGG
>NZ_JACZHU010000113.1:0-2510 GCF_020278605.1 Wolbachia endosymbiont of Mansonella perstans
TATACTCTTTTAAAGAATGTTCGTACAGCTGTGCGCTTGACTCTGGAATCTAGGAATTTTATCAAGTAGGTTAGCATAAAAGCTCCCCGGGCCGGATTCGAACCAGCGACCAATTGGTTAACAGCCAACTGCTCTACCACTGAGCTACCGAGGAATAAACTGTTTACAATCTATCGTATTGAGCGCTGATTGTAAACGTTTTTTGTATGCAATTATAATCACAGCAATGTTAAATGCGCGAAGAAGTGTACATTGACATGAAGTACAAGTTTAATGAAAAAAGCTACGAACGCAAGTGAAAAACATAGCAATTTTATTTTCATTCGCGGCTGCTATTACATCTTGGTCCTTCAACGAGCCGCCAGGCTGAATTATGGCTGTAATTCCATGTTTTGCGCTTTCTACTATGCTATCTGAAAATGGGAAAAATGCATCTGAGGCAAGTACAGCACTTTTGCACCTTGCGCCCGCCTTTTTAACTGCAATGTTCACACTATCTATTCTGCTTGTTTGTCCTGCACCAATACCGATAGCACAACCGTCTTTTGCTATAACTATTGCGTTAGATTTTACATGCTTACATATTTTCCAAGCAAAAATAAGATCTTCTTTTTCTTTTTCCGTTGCAGCGCACTTTGTTACTTGGCTTATTTCTTCTGCTTTTATTGTATGGCTATTATTTTCTTGCATTAAAAACCCACCGGCAACGTTTTTGATTTGATACTTTGCATTTTGCTGAAAAGAGCTATGAATAATTACTCTTAAATTTTTCTTTCTTTGCAAAACTGCTAGCCCCTTATTGTTTATTGATGGTGCTATTACTACTTCCAAAAATATCTCGCTTAATTTTTCTGCTAACCTTAAATCTATCTTCCGATTTAAAGCAACTATGCCACCAAAACTGCTTATTTCATCACACGATAGAGCTTTTTCGTATGCTTCCAGAGCACTATTGCCAATAGCGGCTCCACATGGGTTATTGTGCTTGATTATCACTGCTGCAGGTTCCTGAAACTCAGAAACTATGCCAAGCGCAGATTCTATATCCACTATATTATTATAACTCAACTCTTTTCCATTTAGTTTTTCCAGCGGATACTTGGCGAATTGATTACTGTAAAAAGCGGCTTTTTGATGGGGATTTTCGCCATACCTGAGTTCCTGTGCTTTATGCCCATATATGGCAAAAAACTCTGGGAACTCATTGCTTTTACCCTGGGATAGGAACCAACTGTAAATATTAGAATCGTAGTATGCAGTGAGAGCAAATGCTTTAGTTGCTAGATGTTTTCTGTATTCTAATGTTGTTTCATTGTTATTTTTGACCATCTCAGCTCTCAGTGTTTCATAGTCTTGAGTACTAGAAATAATTGAAGTAAAATGAAAATTTTTTGCTGCAGCTCTAATTAGCGCTACTCCACCGATATCAATTTGTTCTATAATTTGCTCTTCATTTGAGCCACTGCTTACTGTTTCCCAAAATGGATATAGATTAATTATAAGCAGGTCTATGGGCTCGATTCCTAGATCTTGCATTTCTTTTTTGTGCTTTTCTCGATCACATAGTATCCCTCCATGAATTTTAGGGTGTAAAGTTTTTACCCTACCGCTTAGTATCTCTGGAAATTGCGTGTGATCTGAGACTTCTTGCGTTTTTATTCCTGCATCGGATAGGGTTTTATATGTATTTCCTGTTGAGAGAATCTCTATTTGTTGCTTTGTCAAAAACGATGCAAGGTCAATTATATTTGTTTTATCGTAAACCGATATTAAAGCTCTTTTCACTTTTATATAGAAAGTTTTTTAAGATTATACACAAGAAAAGGGAATTTGGCTATAGTTGTAGTGTCACATCAACCATGTTTTTTAAAAATTTTTTATTTGTAATTTTATCCAACCATATGGAAACTTTGATAGCAAGTAGAGATTATACTTAATCTAATATTAAGTCTCTCTTAAGAGATGCTCTTAAAAAGCCCTGCGATACCAAAATAAATAAAGAGGTATACCACTTACGGTGAATAAACTTGCAATTAACAAGGTGTTTATAGGAATTTCAAGTATCACCCAGCAGCAAAAGGTTGTTGATATACTACCAATTAAAAGCTTGTAATAATTTCTCTCCTTTATAATAACCTTTAGAAAAGCAAGGCTACATGCAAGGTAGACAAATAAAAATGAAACTACAGAAAAGTCGATAATAGATGTGATTTGCTGAGCAAAATTGTTATTTGAAGTAAGAATTAGCAAAACTATAGTTCCAACTGAGCTGGTTATTATTCCCCAAAAGGGAGAACCGTGCTTGTTCCTTTTAGAAAAGAATTGTGGCATAAGTTTATCTTCAGCAAGACCAAAAGCAACTTGTCCACTAGATAATACCCAAGCATTTAAACTACCAACACAAAAAATGAATACAATTACAGAAATAATCAAATGCCAATTATCAGAAAACATAATTTTTATTGCATCAACATGCGGCGCTCTTGAACTTGCTAAATCATTCCCATTTA
>NZ_JACZHU010000114.1:0-2465 GCF_020278605.1 Wolbachia endosymbiont of Mansonella perstans
TGATAAGGAAACTGGAGAAATCTTTAAGTAGTTTCTTTCGTTTCTATTGGATGATAACCGAATCAAGTTGCGGGGGTAGGATTTGAACCCACGACCTTCAGGTTATGAGCCTGACGAGCTACCGAGCTGCTCCACCCCGCGTCGTTGTTTATTTATTATATATACAACAATAGAAAATAAAAGAATAAAATCACCCATGATGTATATTTTGTATATTTATTAACTTTTTCTGACATAATAGTTAGTTATATACGAGACAACCTATGCAGCAAGAAATATAATTTGGTACTGTGGTTTTCCATATGTCAGTGTGTAGGAATTTTGATCTATTTCTCTTTAAGCTCTGAACCAAGCTGTGTTCTTACTACATCTATTTTTCCCTTGCTTTTACCTATACTAATTCTGATTGTACAAAAAGTACGCGATATTATGTATCGCCTTGATTACAGTGCTTATAGGATTTACAGCCAGCAAGCTGAGGACAGCTTTAGTTGATGCTCAAATTCTTGATGAGGAGAAATATTCAAAAAGTATCATTGCCACAGTGAAGGATATTAGCAACAAGGGCTCATACAGACAGTTTCTGCTCTTTGTTGAAAAACCCCTTTCGTTGTCCCAGTGCCCAGACACTTGGACCCAGAAAAAAATACACAGATTCCAGCGTCACACGCTGACCACAAAGCTTTTTCTGCCAAAGATCCCACCTTCAGAGTATGCATATGATTTTACAAGAATAGCATATTGCCAGAAAATAAGTGCTACAGGTTTTGCCACAAGCAAAGTAGCCTTGCACAAAAAGGCTAAAGCAAGGAAATTTCAAGAGTATATAGAATCTTGTCGTCAATATATTTATGAAGACCTGAAGCTAAATATCAAAAAACCACATGCGGACATAATCTCTGCATTACTGATCGGTAAATAAAGACGGAATAGACCAAAAAAACTATGGATGCAATACGAGATTCAGGCATAGCACGTTCATTTGCTATATCTGGCTGCACTTATCATTTGTTGCTGACCTGTTTTTTATAGTACTTCGTAATTTATTGCAATATCTAAAACTTTAACTCTTAAGTGTAACACCAAGAAAATATCTGCATTTTTCACCATTTTGCTGGCTAGATTTTATCTGCTGGCCACCGGTATGCAAATCTCTGTTCAGCGTGCATATATTATGGTGATCTTGATACTTGTTGCAATAATAATGAAGAGGAAATATCGGGGATTAATAGCAATTGCGTTCGCTGCTTCGATATACTTATAGTAGAACCAGAAGCGATTTTAAAGCCCAGCTTTCAGATGTCCTTTTCTGGCATTTTGGCACTGGTTGCTAGTTATCAGATGAATGCCAACAAGCTGTTCAAAATAAAAATAGTGAAATACTTTGTGTCAATAATGATCAGTTTAGTAATAGCGAGCTTAGCGACTATTCCACACACCAATATATAACTTTAATTATCTTTCAATCAGCGGCATCATCACAAATTTAATCGCTACACCAATAGTTACATTAATTATTATTCCGCTTGGAATAATCTATGTTTTGTTGATTACTTTAGGCATTAAGTGGATTATAGCGTCGCTTGTAGGGAGCCCAATTGATGGTATTTTGTATATAATAAATGCAATCGCTAGTTTTCAGTATTTGGTTACTCCCATTCGTGTTTTTCCTACCTCATCAGTTATCATAACAACACTTAAGTTATTATTGGCTGTGCTTGTGGGAAGAAATTGGCGTTTCTTTGGAGTTTTCTTTATTGT
This sequence comes from Wolbachia endosymbiont of Mansonella perstans, assembly GCF_020278605.1. Taxonomy (NCBI): domain Bacteria; kingdom Pseudomonadati; phylum Pseudomonadota; class Alphaproteobacteria; order Rickettsiales; family Anaplasmataceae; genus Wolbachia; species Wolbachia endosymbiont of Mansonella perstans. The sequence continues at coordinate 1,762 of NZ_JACZHU010000114.1, forward strand.
GCTGGGTAATTTTCTTCAGCACTATGTATAGAACTCCTAATATTCTAGTCAGTGCTGATAATGTTGCAGTTAAAAGGAGAATGATAATTTGCTATATTCCCTTACTGGAAAAGATAGGAACTTTATTATCAAAACGTGGGCAAAGCAAAATGGGCAGAATCAAATTTTAAATCATACCAAATACAATAATTCAAACAAAAAACTAAAGTGTAGCGATTATGGCTGTATATATAACAAAGGGAATAATAAATCAGTGTTACTAGCTTATAAAAAAGAAGAGGTTGTAGAAAATTGTGACAGAGTTGACTTAATAATTTAGTTAAACAAATTCAACTATCCAGTTTGTAATACTACAATTATTAGATACGCTGATTTAGAAATATATGGCACACATTCTGTTTGGTTAACAAACGGTGACATGAAAATTAGTAAAGGCGTTCCAACAGAGCTTAGCATGCGACTTTAAGTTAAAAAAGCTTGCTTTTAAAGTGTTATTAATATACAATTAGTTTGATCAAGATATGGGAAAATTGGTGCATCCAAATACTCCAGGTATTGAATTTAACTTCAAGCCAATGGATAATGCTGTTTGTTTTCCAGCTCTAGCTTATGTTGCTTTAGTCAAAGCAACTATTCATGGTATGAGCTTCATTGCAAATATTCTTAATTCAAGAGCAATGCTAGTTTATGCTCTTGCTTTTGTT
>NZ_JACZHU010000115.1:0-2417 GCF_020278605.1 Wolbachia endosymbiont of Mansonella perstans
TCTTGAAAGTAATATTTGTCTTCTGGCAAAGCACCAACCTTATATCCAGATTTGGCCAATTTATACCAAAACTTTAACACAGATTGCTTTTCTGCTCCTTCGGCTTTGTTACACAAGGCTTTCACGTCACGATAATCTACAGCCACATTTACCTTGTACTTTCCTTCCAAGGCTTGATCAGAGCTTTTTTCTATTTTCAAAATTGTGTCTTTCAATATTACCTGCTCTTGCTCTTTGTCCTCTGTTAAAGCTAACCTTTTTACCCTCGTTAGAATTTGTAGATGATAAGACAGCGTTTCATCATTGTCGTTTGATCCAGCCTTCTCTTCAGCAGCTTGAGCAACAGCATTAGTAGTACTATAAACCATATGTAGCGCATCGATTTCTGTCTCAGTTTTGCTTGCAATTGCCTGTTCTTTTGAACTTTCGGTTTGTTTCCCTTTTGTGTATATTCTCTGATAATCAGTATAGCCTTTATCAGTATCCCCGATATCACCATTACCTTGGTCAAAGGTTATTTTTCTACTTCCATTTTTCACATTCTTAACTTTAACTTGAGGAGAAACAGATGCCAGTAAATCGCTACAACTGTAGTTATAGTCAGCAGAAAGGAATATTTTTCCCTTAAAGTTGTGGAAGTTATTAGATAACACTCCAATTTCTTCATCACCATCAAATAGTTTTACCTTAGTGAAATATGCTTGACCGTTTATTCTAAGTATTTTACCGCTGGAGTCTTTTTGTATATGGTAATCGTCTGGATCGTGCTTTATAGCGAAAAGTTTACCATTCTCACGTCCATCGGAATTCAAAAGATATTTGTCAAAATTTATAAGACCTATATTGACATATTTATGAGAATAGTCCCTCTTTTCATATTCATGTGCAAATATTGGATCTATATACTTATATTCATCTGGTATACCGTTATATTCATTACCATCAGCATCGGCTGGCACCAATTTATATCCGTCATCTTTTTGCACTAATTTTAGATGAGTAATACTTTTTGGTAGTTGAACCCTTACGTTTGCTCCATGGTCATGAATAAATAGGTCGCCTTCCTTACTAATGTAAAAACCCATGTTTTTGAATTTATATAAGCGCTCGTCTCCTTGCTTCACAACTGCTTCATATACGTCGTCGTCTGTCCTATCTGCTCCCTTATTATCCAATAATTTTCCTTTTTCCACAATTACTCCGTTCTTTCTCTGTTCATCAGAGTATTGGACATGCTCTGAATTCTTATGACTCAAAATCTTTGTGCCTTTAAGAAGTAAAGGATCTAAGTCTTTTTGAATATGCTCAACACTAGGATGCAGCAATTCATTTTCGTGTAAATGTGCTTCATCGAAATATTCATCACGTTCAACTGTTCTGCCATCTACCAGGGAAGCTTTATAATGACCATTTTCTTTTGTAACTGCCATATAAGCACCACCATCATATTGAACATTTAAGTTGTGCAATATATCTTCAAAGAAAAAAGTTTCTTTAGTTTGGTCTTCAACTTGCTTAAAAAAGCCTGACTCGCTCAACAGCTCTCCAAGCTTTGTATCTCCATCATATATGGATAGAGCACCCATATTTCCATGACCAAGGGCTTTTATGGAGAAAACTTTACCTTCCTGCAAATCAATATGATTTGTACTTCTTACTAGGTTTGGATTGATATTGACCAACTCATCTAATACTTCTACTGCTTGTGGATTACCTTTAATCTCATCAACTGCTTTGTTTTTGAGTTGATTAAACTTTAAGAATGCTGGTCTGTACTTTGTATTTTCCTCATCATGTAACTTTTCAATATCAATTCCTCCTCTATAATATTTTTGATACGTTTCACCACGTTCTTTATTCAAGCTATTGAATTTGTCTACCTGACTCTTAATTTCTGTATCATATTTTGATAATACCTTAAAAGCCTGATTTTTACATTATTGACTGTTTCGGTACTCATTACCTTGTTGATCAGAGTAAGTGAGTTTGGTTTGCCCATCAGGAGTTTTTATTACTTTTAAGAAGTGATACTCCTTTGATATATCAAGATTGTCATCTGTTGCCCTGTTAACAGCACGAGCAACATCATAAAACGCAACATGTTCTACCGGAGAGAAACTTCCAACCTCTTCTCCATTCATTGTTTTTATCTCTGCTCTATAGCATGATACGTTTTTTATTTCCCCATCTACTATTTCTTGACTAGTTGCTATAAGCTCTCCTTTGTGACTTGTAAAGCATTGATGTCCTGCATTGCAACATCTGTACTATTGTCAGCAAGCCAGCCTTTGAAGGCATCATTATGTTGTCGTATTTCTTCCAAAAATTGTTTCGATCTACCGTTATCACCGGCACGTATAGCACTTAAGTAATCACTTAGCAAGTTTGGATGATTTGTTTGTAAATACATTATTAAT
>NZ_JACZHU010000116.1:0-596 GCF_020278605.1 Wolbachia endosymbiont of Mansonella perstans
TTACTTTTATAATAAGTGCACGCTAAAATATAGCTGTTAGTTGAGTTAGCTATCCATACTATAAGGATTAACAACATTATTTTAACAGTATTGATTGAAAATTCATTTTGCAGAGCAAAACCAATCAACAATAACATCGCGCCGCTGGAATCTATTATACCTACTGCATGTAACCTAGTATAAAAATCAGGAAATCTGATTGTCCCTATGGTTGAAATGATTACTAAACAAATACCTAAGAATATGAAAATAGGTCCTATCATAAATTATCAAAGCAACATTAATCTCATTAGTGCTATAGTTGATACAAAACTAATACTAGCGTACAAAAGCGCTATATCAAGCAAAAAGAAATTGTCCAGAACAATCGACATTGTTGTTATGAGTAAAACTGCTTGCGTCGAAAAACTATTAAATGCTAGCACCTTGTCGTAAATATCGCTCAGCTTGGATACTATACGGTATAGCATTACACCAATACAAAGCAGCAGCATATAAACAGTAATGTAGATCATCTATAAATTACAAACTTCAGTAGTACTCCGCTTTATCTACTCTTCATCATCTACTTTCTCGCTATCTTGATCGTCTATTTC
>NZ_JACZHU010000116.1:606-2410 GCF_020278605.1 Wolbachia endosymbiont of Mansonella perstans
TTCATCATCCTGAATATTAACACTTCCTTGATCCATATCGGAATCTATGTTGAACTGGTCATAAGAAAAATTTAGTAGTTTTTCTAGCTTACTTGTATTACTGCTGTAGGCATTACTCACATTTCCTTTCATGTATTCTTTGCATCTGCTTACCAAAAGGCTAAATAATTCATGAGTATCTACCTGTCTTTCTGATATTTCGTATAAAGAAATGATGGTATTCTTGTGACCTTTAAACTTAGCTGCCTCAATTGGACTACTTGCCCCTGTATTTAAATCATGTGTCCTCTGACTCGCCAATAGAGCTAATTTAAAACGGTTATTCACCTGCTCTGTGCATTTTTCTATAACAGATTCAGCCATAAAACACTACCTTAATAAGCTTTATACTGTATCACAAAAAACAAAATGTCAACTTCTCTATTGAGACTCAGCTTCATGTTTTGCCTTTTCTTCTTTAAATTTTACTGCTTGATTCTCTGTTATTATAATTGTTATTCCAAAGCCTAATTTTTTGAGGAATCCTAACAATCGCTCTAGAGAGAAACCATCTGTTTTGCCATTTTTAATTTGTGATATCTTTGGCTGATCAACACCTAGTTCTTCTGCTGCGCGAGCTTGAGTCCAACACTTTGTTCTTATAAATTCGCTGATTATGCTAAGTAGCTTCTTTTTTATTTCTACAAAGCATAAACCGTTGTCTAATGATATTATTATTTCCATAATCTTTTTATACCCACTATCAAAAACTTTGTAAGACATTACAACATAAATCTGATATCTCAAAGTATTAATATCATATAGTTTGTACTAAATAATTATAGATATTAATATATAAAGCTTTAAATTGATTATATGTTAATATTTTACCAAGTTTATTTTAATCTTAATTATTATTTTACCTAAAAAAACTATTTACAGCAAGAGGAACGCAGTTGCAAGGCTAAAATAGTCATTTTGTAAATTCATATTACATAAGAAGTTTATATTCCCATATCTTAAAACAGATATTCGTTCAAATCCCTGTTTAACGAGAATGCTACATATTATATTCATAATATAACTCAAATATTTGTTGCTTTTTAGCTGAAACACTATTTAGTTAGTAAATAAAATTATGTTGAATATGGCAGAAATAAGAAAAGATGTTGCTGTAATTATGGGAAGTGAATCGGATTATAGCACTATGTCTCATGCTGTTGATATGTTAAAAGAGCTAGGGATTTCGCATGATATATTTATAATATCTGCACATAGAACGCCAGAAAGGCTATTCAATTTTGCTAAATCTGCACAAGAAAAAGGTCTTAAGGTTATTATAGCTGGTGCAGGGGGAGCAGCTCATTTACCTGGTATGATTGCGTCACTCACTTATTTACCTGTTATCGGCGTTCCTGTACATAGTAGACAACTAAACGGGCTGGATAGCCTATTGTCTATAGTGCAAATGCCAAAAGGTGTATCGGTTGCAACAATGTCCATAGGAAAGAGTGGAGCATATAATGCTGCCATTACCGCCGCGTCTATATTGTCAATTTCTAACAATGAAATTGCAGGTAAGTTAAAAAAATGGAGAGAGAAACAGACTAAAGAAGTAAAGGAAAAACCGGGTTCATGGTAAATTTATGGCAATAATTCTTTTAGATACAAAAACTATAAACCGTATAGCAGCGGGGGAAGTAATTGAGAAACCAGCAAGCGTAGTAAAGGAATTAGTCGAAAATGCAATAGATGCTGAAAGTTCAGAAATAGAGATCAAGATAGAGAGTGGTGGGCGCAATCTTATTACTGTAATAGATAATGG
>NZ_JACZHU010000117.1:0-2343 GCF_020278605.1 Wolbachia endosymbiont of Mansonella perstans
ATTTACATGTTTACAGTGGACAAAGCCTCCGGAATTGTTTATACTAAACCTATACTATCACAGTCCGGGACCATACACCTTCTTTTGGATTACCGACTTTCATTTTCTGTGGCATATTCTTTCTTCGGTAGTTAAATACCTACTTTATAATGAATTTTGTCAGTAGCCACTAGGTTTTTTGGTTGCCGTGCAACAAAGTCATTCCAGCGTTACGCGCTGGAATGACAAGGAAAGTGCACTTACAAGATAAGGTGCGTGGAATGACATGTCGAGTGTCACTATCCGATTTACCACTCCCAATTAAGTGGTTCACTTGTGTCTGTTGGAATATCAAAGACTGGTTTTGACATTACGTCTCTTACAGCGCTTTGGAAAACCGGATCTTCAGCATTAGCCTGGATTTTAGTACCATTTTTGAAATCAGGGATTTGTGCAAGTTGTTCTCCTAACGTTTTGTCATCAGTACTTTTAGCATTCAAAATCGCTGTTCCTAATTTACCTGTATTGTTACCAGTAAGTAGTCGAGTAGTTACACTATCGTGTAAAACTTTTTTACCTACTACAGCATCTTGAAACGCCGTATTAGTTATTATAGCTGTTTTTAAGGTGTCACTGCCTGCTACAGCATTTTGCAAAGCTGGAACAGCTGCTATATCTGCTGGTTTTGCTAGAGTGCTTGTTACAGCACTTCGAAATCCCTCATCAGCTGCTACAGCTGTTTTTAAGGCTAAATTGCCTGCTACACCATCTTGTAAAGTTCTATTAGCTGCAAGAGCTGTTTCCAGTGTAGGATTAGTGCCATCTTTTTTTACATCCAATACTGCTGTTGCTAATGTAGTTTTATTGTCATCATCAAGTAATTGAGTAGCTATATCTGATGCACTTGCCAGGCCTTTACTTTCTAAGAAAGCTTTCGCTGTTTGATTAAGTGCATTCTGTGCACTATCATACTTTACTTCATCTCGACTAGCAAGAAATCCTCCCAATTTCTCCACTAAAATTGATTTTTTGCCACCTGCGTCTGTTGCACCAAGTATAGCTCCCGTAACATCCACTTTCTTTGCCATTTCCTCTGCAAAAATTGGTTTTGCGTCTCCAGCATTTTCTTTTGTGCTAAGTATAGCATCCACAACAGGCTTTTTTGCTATTTCTTTTTCAAGAATTGTTTTACTATTAGCAGTGCTAGCACTCTTTATAGCAAATAATGTACCTATAATGTTACCAAGTCCTTTTTTTTCAGCTTCTTTACCATCACTTGGATAGTATTTAAATTTTACCTCTGCCTTTAGCAGATTACTTAACTTAATATCATCAATGTTACTCAGATTGGAAATACCTGAGGCATCCAAAATATATTTGTTGCCTCCGCCATCTTCGTAAACTATGACTTTAGTTTCATTAAGATCTGAAGTTTTGTCTGCTGCTTGCCTTTGTGAATTTTTATAAAATGTCAAACCAGTGGTCATATCACTCTCCATTAATTATAAAAAAACATAAAATGCATGAAGAAAGTGTAATTTCCGTGAATACTAGATTTTACATAAACTCCTTGAGGCTTGTTATTCCAGCGCTTGACGTACATTTGTACGAACATTTTGATTTGAATCCAATAGGAGAGTGTTATCCAAGTAGCTGAAATTAGGATCCATTCTTTCCATAATAATTAAAATACTGTATTTTAACATAAAACGGCTACTTTTATGCTCACCAACTTAATAAAATTCCTGGAAGAGAGCTTCACGCACTGGAATGATAGGTATCATTCAAGTAACGGATACTGGAACCGGGAAAGCTCTTGTGTATACAAATAGTATAATGAAGATTAGATTGTAAGATCCTCTAAAGTAGGTATATTGGCATCTTCTTGTATTGTATAGTCATTCATTGAGGGACTGTGCAGCACATTTTGCATTTTGCCATCATACACTACTGCATAATCAATATTACACTTATTTAGTTCACCTAATATCATGCCTTGGAAATATTCTTCATCATATCCTTCCATAATAATGTTTATATAGTTAGCACTGTCAATATCAGAAAGCTTGTTACATATTTTTGGATCTTTAGCTGCATAGTGTTGAGTAAGCTTATACTCACTACCGCCATCTTTACAAAAAGAAAATTTTCCCTTTTGGTTGCCATCTGCGGTAATGATAAATCTGTTGCCTTCTTTATCTTTTACCGAGAACTCATTACTACCATTGTCTATGGAATGTTGTTCCTTTGAAAAGTAAATGTTAAGTGATATGTCATAATACTATCTTAATAAAAGTAATTATTATAGTAAAGGGGACAGACGAAAGTGGAAAAAAGTTATAACGTCATCCAATAGAAACGAAA
>NZ_JACZHU010000118.1:0-2305 GCF_020278605.1 Wolbachia endosymbiont of Mansonella perstans
CCTAAATATTATAGCTTGAGTTAGTTGTGTTTAAAAGCAGCTAATTTGCAGCGTTTAAGACATAAAAACGCCAATACTGAAAGTAAATACTGAATAGGGCTTCTTTTGCCTTTTTTTGCCTAATTTAGTTATACAAGAAGTACATTTTCAGCTCTTTTTACATAAATACTAAAAATATATAATTAATACTAAAAATTATAACGTGCTCTACCTCTAAAGTTGCATCTGGCATTTTTATTGGTTGCTTTAAGACCACTCAGCTGTCCGCCCATAGTGATACCAACCGCATCAACTATCTGTGGAGTAATTTCATAATCAACCCCAACCTTTAGTTTATAGGAAATAGAACCCAGTATTTTATCTATTAGGTAACATTTTTTCTCATCTTCTACTGTAGTTGTTATTTCTTTTGTCACAGATGATTTTAGCTTTTCCTCTGTCGTAGGTGTTGTCGTTTCTACCGTTAGTGGCTCTGTTTTGCCTTCCGTTGTAGGTTTTAGTTTTTCTTCCATCAGTAGTTTTGTCTTTTGCTGTAGGTTCTGTTTTTTCTTTTATCGGTGGCTTTCTTGTATCCTTTTTTTCTCTTTTTTTTGTTCCTATGAAGTCTTCAAAAAGGTCGCTAGTAAGGTTCCAATACGAAAACAGGTCAAAAATATATAAACTTCTTGTCACTGCCTTTTTGTGATTCCTCTTTTGTTAGATCTTCACTGCTACTGAACCCAAAAGGTACTATTTGCAGATACCCTTCAATGCCTATACTAACATAAAGTTTCACAGGATTAGTATCAGGATTAGGATAATAACGATAATTTGCTAATATGCCAGCCCCTATGCTCTTCAATGACCAAACCTTACCGAGGAATCTCAAGTTCGAACTGAGATCTCTTGTTATAACGATAACCAAAAACAACTCCAGGCTTCATTTTAAAGCCGTTACTCTACCTAGAACCAAAGTTAAACCTGTGTAGTATTTACTTTCTAAATCAAGCTGCACCCTTTGCTATACCTGCTAAAGATGAAATAAGCAGTGCAGCAAGTGCAAACAGTTTCTTCATTTCCATACGGCCTCATACTATGTCTGTCTTTCCTTGCAACAGACTGGATTAAGGAGGGATGAGCGTCTAAAAAGCTAGATAACTCGTTTGCTGGCAATAAATTTTTTGTCTCGAGCATACATAGTCAGATGTTCTTTAGATCACATCCAAATACTAAATATAGTTCTGGAAACTAAAACTTAATCAAAAATTATAACGCACTCCTACCTCTAAAGTTGCGGCTGGCATTTTTACTGGTGGCTTAAAACCACTTGACTACCCACCCATAGTAACACCAACTACACCAATTATCTATGGAGTACCTCGTAATCAACCCCAACCTTTAGTTTATAGGGAATAAGCCTAGTATCTTGCCTGCTAAAGCTAGACCAAGGGTTTCTGTACCATAAATACCTGAAGCAGTTCCACTTATAGCTCCACCTTCACCAACTTCTGCATTATCGAAGTTTTCTGCATTATTGCCTATATCACCACCACCTGTTTCATCACCACCTCCAACACTTGGAGCACTTACACCACCGCCACCAAAGCCAAAAGAAGACAATATTTTGACATATCCACCTAAACCTCTACTGACGTATAGTTTAACAGGGTCAATATCAAGGTCAGGATAGAAGCGGTAGTTTTCCAGCAGGCTAGTTCCTACTACCCTGTCTTCACTAGCAATGTTGTTAATGTTACTAAGAACCTCAAGTTCAAATTTAGAGTTTTTGTCATAATAGTAACCAAAAACGACGCTAGGTTTCATTACAAAGCCAGCACCCCATCCAGCATCAAAGTTTAACCCTGCGCAATACTGACCTTCTAAATTAGCCGCTACATCACCAGCTGCACCCGCTAGAGATGAAGTGAGTAACACAGCTAAGGCGCATAATCTCTTCATTTTCATATAACTCCTCATACAAAAAAATATATATAATGCACAAGTATATAACCCTTATATTAAAAGGAGTATAACTGCATATTAAAAAAAGTATAACCATAAAATTAAGGTCACTACTCAGATTTTATATAACTATGTTTACTACCTTATTTGGTACAGCATATATAGCACGAACTTTGTTTTGATCAATCCTATTGGACACAGAGTCTATTGCTATTTTCTTTAACTCTTCTTGAGATAAGTCAGCTGCCACTCCGATTGTTGTACGTAATTTTCCATTGATCTGAACTGCCACAGTTACCACATCATCAATCAGTAACGATTCAACAGCTTTTGGCCAAGGTTGTAGACATAGCATACCTTCGCC
>NZ_JACZHU010000119.1:0-2267 GCF_020278605.1 Wolbachia endosymbiont of Mansonella perstans
ATTTTATATATCCTTGCGTAGCGAATTTATCTTCCTCATGTCACCTTTGAAATCCACTTCCATGCAGAGTTTAGTATTCATATTGTGGTCATCTATATGGAAGTTACAAATGTAAGTATCAATAGTGAAGTTTCCTATTATATGATGGCTTTCACCTAGTATTTTGCTTTCCACGTGATAATGGCCATTGCCTTCGTTAAAGGAATGATCCATCAATTTGATATACCCGTTGCCGAATTCCTGTTATAGGTTCAGAGGTTGATTAATGTTGATAAAATCCATTTTATTCATGATATATCTCGCTAAAAAATTAAATTATAACTAAGGTAACATGTTAAGTCAAGTTGTTTAACAACTTTAACTATGGATTAGGAAATGAGTTTAGGTAACTTTGTATGTAAACCTTTTGATTCTTGTTCTTTATCCTTTATAATTAAGCTTTTATAATTAAGCTTTTTGAATGAAGAAATGAAAATTCGTGTAGGGATTAACGGTCTTGGCAGAATAGGCAGAAGTGTATTGCGTGCTATTTTCGAAATAGAAAAATATAATAAGCAGATAGAAGTTGTAGCAGTAAACGGGTCACTCAGTGCTGAGCAGCATGCACATTTGGTAAAATACGATTCCATTCATGGTAAATTCAGTGGTGATGTTGATTTTAACGAGTCTAAAAATTGGATTTCTATAAATGGCAGAAATTTTCTTCTATATAGAGAACGAAGCCCTGAAAATATCCCTTGGAATGTTGATGTAGTGCTTGAGTGCACAGGTGCATTTAACAGATCTGCGGAAGCAGCAAAGCATAATGCAGCAAAAATAATTGTCTCTGCTCCAGTTTTAGATGCCGATGTAACTATAGTTTATGGTGTGAATAACGATATGCTCAAAAAAGAGCATAAAGTTATATCAGCTGGTTCTTGTACTACAAATTGCCTGGCTCCGATTGTGCAGGTTCTACACTCCAATTTAGGTATAAAAAGTGGCTTTATGACTACTATACATGCCTATACGAATGATCAAAATATTCTCGACGGTAATCACAGGGACTTATGTAGGGCAAGGGCTTGTGGTTTATCTATGATACCAACAACAACTGGAGCAGCAAAAACAATTTGTTCTGTCATTCCTAAGTTAAAAGGAAAGCTAGATGGCACTGCCATCAGAGTTCCGGTTAGCAATGTTTCCCTGGTTGATTTTAGATTTGCAACTGACAAGAAAGCAACAGCTGAAGAAATAAATGAAATATTCGAGAATTCAACAAACGATGTGCTTTCCGTATGCAAGGAACCTTTAGTTTCAATAGACTTTGTTCATAACCCCTATAGTGCGATTGTAGATCTAGCCGGTACATACGCCACAGGTGATGCTTGTAGAATTGCAGCGTGGTACGATAATGAATGGGCTTTTTCGCTAAGAATATTAGACATAGCATTATTGTGCTATAATAGAGTATGAATAAGAACCCAAACAAATATGCTTCATTTTATGAGCACTTTGCAGAACTCAGGAAAAGGGTTATTTTTTGCTTTCTATTTTTTTGCATTACTTTTGGCTTTTGCTACTACTTTAAAGAAAATATATACCGTTTTTTACTTGCACCTTTAATAGAAGTTACAAAAGATAGCGATGATTTTTCTCTAATCTATACAGACTTAACAGAGGCGTTTTTTGTGTATCTCCGAGTTGCAGTAATGAGCGCGCTTTTATTTTCCTTTCCTGTGTTAGCATGGCAATTCTATATGTTTTTAGCACCCGGCTTATACAAAAGCGAAAGGGCAGTGCTGTTGCCATATTTGATTGCAACGCCAGTTTTGTTTATAACGGGAGCTGCAGTAGTTTATTACTACATATTTCCTTTAGCCTGGAAGTTTTTTATTGCTTTCGAGCATAGCGGCAAATCTTTCGGTATACCAATAGAGTTTATGCCATCAGTCAGTGAATATTTAGACCTAGTTCTCCAATTCATGTTTGCGTTTGGTACTGCATTTCAAATTCCAGTCATACTCACATTAATGGTCAGGGTTGAGCTGCTTACCGCGCAAAGCTTGTCGAACAAGCGCAGAATCGCGATAGTGGTAATTTTTATTATTGCTGCGATCTTAACTCCACCTGATGTATTGAGCCAAGTAGGACTTGCTGTACCAATGTTGATTCTATACGAATTGTCCATTTTAGTTTGCAGATATATTGAGAAGAAGAAAACAAAGAGTAATGCTTGACATTTGCATAACCATATAGCTTTTAACAGCGTGTTGGATTCGACAAAA
>NZ_JACZHU010000120.1:0-1705 GCF_020278605.1 Wolbachia endosymbiont of Mansonella perstans
AAAAAGCCATCCCAATGTCAGCTACCGGAATGACAAAAAAAGGAGGCGCCGTCATGACGCCCTTGGATGATTACGTAAAATGCTCCTTCACATAGTTATCAATAATTGTCTTAAATTCTCTAAAGATGTTACTGCCTTGTAAAGTTTTAAAGTATTTGCCGTCTTTATAAACTGCTGAAACGGGCTTTTCTCCATATCCAGGTAAGCTGATCCCTAAATTTGCGTGTTTACTTTCTCCAGGGCCATTTACGATGCACCCCATAACAGCAATACTCATACGCTTCACACCTGGATTTTGTTTCTTCCAGGCCGGCATGCGAATTTTTATGTAATCATTTACTTCTTCAGTTAGTACCCGAAAACGATCACTATTTGTGCGCCCACATCCAGGACATGAGCTGACTTGAGGATTAAAGTAGCGCAAACCTATAGACTGCAATATTTCTTGACACGCTATTACCTCACTGATTCTCGATTCGCCAGGGCGTTGAGTCAAAGAAGCACGTATCGTATCTCCAATACCATTTTGTAATAAGTAAGTAAGCCCTGCCGTGGTATTTATCACGCCTTTGTTGCCCATACCAGCTTCAGTTAAGCCCAAGTGCAAAGCATAATTGGAGGATTTTGCAAGCGCTGTGTAAACTGAGATTAAATCTTGCACTCTACTAACCTTACACGAAATGATTATTTTATCTGCGCTGAGACCAATTTCTTCAGCCTTCTGTGCACTGCTCAGAGCTGACATTACAAGTGCCTTGCGCAATACAACATCAGAAGGTTTTGGATTACTAGATAAGGAGTTCTCATCCATTAGTTTTTGTAAAAGGTACTTATCAAGGCTACCCCAATTTACTCCAATTCTAATCGGAATGTCGTGCTTTATTGCATACTCTATAACCCTTTCAAATTTTTCATCACGTTTGTCGCCAAAGCCTATATTGCCTGGATTTATCCTAATTTTACCCAGCATCTTAATGTTGTGTGGATAATCCTGAATCAGCCTGTCAAGCTCATATTGCCCACAGCCCACCAACATCTTACTGTCAAAACCTCCTTTATTTACCTCTTCTACTATATAAGGTATTGCTTTTGCTACTTCCTCTGAACTCAAAGCAATTCTCACCAACTCTGAACTCGCATGCGCTAGTTCTATTATTTCTTTTGCATATTGTTTAGCACTGCTTTTTATGTTGCCAGGATTTATTTGTACACCAAGTGCCATGGATTGAACAACTATAGGATTATTTCCACCTATTTTTACTTGCCCAACTTTTACAGTATGAGTCTTATGTCGAGAGGTAGGTTCATCATTCAAGTTATAATCTACCAAGTCCTTATTCGACATATCATTAATAACTAACCTATTTTGCTGTATCAGCTACACTTCCAAATGAATCCGAACCGTTTAAGCTGTGCTGCGTCATGTTATTTAGATCGGTAATGGAATCACGTGAGCACATTTTTTTTGATGGAGTGTCTTTTATAGTAACATCTGTAGGGGAGATTTTTTTCTCTCGTGTTGTAGTAGCCTTTTTTCCTTCCTGTCGTTTGCTTTCAAGTTGCTCACCTTCATATTGAGCTTGATCTATAAATACAGCTCCTTTCAGGCAGGTGATGTTGATGCCATGCCGATTTATCATAGCATCCTCTTCATCTTTGACTATACAAGCTTCTATATCACTTGATTTATTATTAAGGAGAGCAA
>NZ_JACZHU010000120.1:1715-2245 GCF_020278605.1 Wolbachia endosymbiont of Mansonella perstans
CTTGGCTAGGTTTTCTTTGTTTATGTTAGCGCTAGCTCGGCCTTGCAACTTTTTTTTCTTTAGGAGTTCCCTACGCTTTTCATATAGTCTATATGACTCAGCAAAATCTTCATCTTCATGAAAGTTTATACCGCCAGGATTACCTTGTGGTACATATTTCTTACTAAGTTTCACCTTAGATTTAGCTTCAGTATCATGTGAAACAAAAAGACTAAAACCCAAAAACACTAATATAAATAAAACTTCAGAAAAAATCCCAAACATATGGTGCTATAGTAAATACTGTACTTTAAAAAATAACAATTAACGAACTTTAAGTAAACCAGAATCTTTACTAACTTTGTAATGAATGGTGATTTCATATCCAATTAACACAGGCAAGATTTATATTTTTTTTATATTTATATGCGTCTTCCTCGCTTATCTAATTACTGTTTTTTCTCCTTAACGTATTAAGGAAGAAGTTGATTTTTACCTAGAGTAATATAAAATTGAATAATAAGTAGTGAGGAAACGATGTTAATATTTGA
>NZ_JACZHU010000121.1:0-2199 GCF_020278605.1 Wolbachia endosymbiont of Mansonella perstans
AATGAGACTGCTTGCATAACCTAAACTAAGCAGAAAAAAAGACAAAGAAACCCCGAATGGCAAGTTTTGACTCTATAATACTTTGAATTGGCGTTGTAATAATTTGCTGACGCTTAGTTTAAGCGCGATTTGGCTGAATGTAGAAAAAGTGAAAAGGACATGCAGCCACTATAATTTGATACAATCCACCGAAAAATACCCTGAGTTTTTTACTAAATTTTGTCATTGAGCCTGGAGATTAAAAGCAAGTTTTCAATCAGAAATACCCTTACTTTTTATAGTAGCAAGGCTGGCGAAGGTTGTCAAGTAGTTTTTTTGCTTCTATTGAGTAACGGCTGATCAAACCACAAGGAGGTTCTTAAGAGGGAGTTCCTATATTAAAAATAGAATTTTTTTACACTTTAGAAAAGTAATGTATACTTTGTTAACTGAAAATCACTTTTTTTTGATATGCAAGACTTTAAAATATTAGAAAATCTAAAAGCCAAAGCACTAGAAGCTGAAAAAGGAGGCGGTTCTGATAGAATCAGCAAACAACATGCAAAAGGGAAACTAACCGCTAGAGAAAGGCTAAATATACTGCTCGATGAAAATTCGTTTGAAGAATACGACAAATTCGTAAAACACCACGCAACTGATTTTGGCATGCAAAATGCTAATTTTCTAGGTGATGGGGTTATAATTGGCCACGGCACTATCTATGGAAGAAAAGTTTTTGTTTACTCTCAAGATTTCACTGTCTTTGGTGGTTCACTTGGTCCGTCACATGCAAGAAAAATATGCAAAATTATGGATATGGCAATCAATGCCAGAGCTCCAATTATCGGGCTAAATGACTCTGGTGGGGCTAGAATTCAAGAAGGAGTAAATTCCCTTGCTGGCTATGGAGAAATTTTTCAAAGGAATGTAAATGCATCAGGCGTTATACCACAAATCTCTTTAATTATGGGCCCATGTGCTGGCGGTGCAGTTTATTCTCCAGCATTAACTGACTTTACTTTCATGGTGAAAAACAGCTCATACATGTTCATAACCGGACCAGATATAGTAAAAAAAGTCACTTACGAAGATGTAAGCCACGAAGATCTCGGTGGAGCAAAAATTCATACAAGCAAAACAGGAATCGCAGACTTTGCGTTTAATAATGATGTTGAAATGTTGCTAAAAATGCGAGAATTCTTTACCTTTTTGCCAGCAAATAATCAACAATCCCCGAAACTTGTACCAATCTGCAACGGTATTGATGACGTTGATGAATCCTTAAGCACTTTAATTCCTCATAGTCCTAATACTCCCTACGATATGTATGAACTGATTGAAAAGGTGTGTGATGAAAGGAAGTTTTTTGAGCTAAAACCTGATTTTGCCCGTAATATCATAATTGGTTTTGGTAGAATTGAAGGTAACACTGTTGGCATTGTTGCAAATCAACCTATTCACCTTGCAGGATGTTTAGATATTGATTCTTCAAGAAAAGCTGCAAGGTTTGTAAGGTTCTGTGACGCATTTAATATCCCTATCATCACACTCATTGACGTTCCTGGGTTCCTACCAGGTACAAGTCAAGAATATAATAATGTAATACAACACGGGGCAAAGCTGCTCTACGCTTACGCTGAAGCAACTGTACCGAAAATTAGCCTTATCACTAGAAAAGCGTATGGTGGTGCATACATTGTCATGAACTCTAAACATCTAAAAGGTGACATAAATTACGCTTGGCCGACTGCTGAAATGGCTGTGATGGGCGCTGAGGGTGCAGTTGAAATTATATTTCGACGTGAAAAGGATCAACAAACACTGGCTAAAGAGTACAAAGAAAAATTCGCTAATCCATTTTTTGCTGCATCGCATGGATATATTGACGATATAATAGTACCAAGTAAAACAAGGCATCACCTTTACAAAGCATTAGAGCTACTCAAAAACAAGAAAGTAGAAAGAATATGGAAAAAGCATGATAATCTACCTTTGTAACTTTTTTCTAGTTTTTTTTGTAATTAGTTTTTACTTAAATTAAACAGGCTAGATTATGTAATTTTAGGAAGGTCGCAATCTTTCACTTGCGCTTTTTTAACTTAAAATAAATATAGAAAATTGCTTGAACTAGCAGTCTTTAAAAACGTGGTTGAATAATTGTTAGTAATAGTGTACAATTTTCAATGCTTTTTAAGTTAATTTCTCATAGCTTTTTCAAAG